>DASRZR010000144.1:0-21780 GCA_035686185.1 Spirochaetia bacterium
CGAGTTCGAGGAGCGCCTGAAGAGGGTCATGAAGGAGATCCTCTCCGCCGGCAACGTGGTGCTGTTCATCGACGAGCTGCACACGATCATCGGCGCCGGCGGCGCCGAGGGGGCCATCGACGCCTCCAACATGCTGAAGCCCGCCCTTTCCCGCGGGGAGCTTCAGTGCATCGGCGCCACGACGCTGAACGAGTACAAGAAGCACATCGAGAAGGACGCCGCCCTGGAGCGGCGGTTCCAGCCCATCTACGTGAGCGAGCCGTCGGTGGAGGAGACCGTAGAGATCCTCAAGGGGATCAAGAAGAACTACGAGGAGCACCACCGGGTGGTCTACACGCCGCAGGCCGTGGAGGCGGCGGCCACGCTGTCCCGGCGCTACATCACGGAGCGCTACCTGCCGGACAAAGCCATTGACCTGATCGACGAATCGGGAAGCCGGCGTCGGATCCGCAACTCCATCCGCCCGCGCGAGCTGGCGGACCTGGAAAAGGAGATCGACCGCCTGACGCAGGAGAAGACCAGCCTCGTCAACACGCAGAACTACGAGAAGGCGGCCTCGGTGCGCGACATGGTCCGCCAGCTCAAGGGCAAGGTGGACGAAATCAAGAAGAGCTGGGAAAGCACGATCACGGATGAAGAGAACGTGGTGGACGTGGAGGACATCCAGCAGGTCATCTCCGACATGACCGGCATCCCGCTGGCCCGCATCGTGCAGAGCGAGAGCCAGAAGCTCCTGCACATCGAGGAGGAGCTGCACAGGAAGGTCATCGGCCAGGACGAGGCCATCTCGGTCATCGCCTCCGCCATCCGGCGCTCCCGCACGGGCCTGTCCTCCGCGCGCCGGCCGCTGGGCTCGTTCGTGTTCCTGGGGCCCACGGGCGTGGGAAAGACGCTCGTGGCCAAGACGCTGGCGGAGTTCCTGTTCGGGGACGCGGACGCGCTGGTGCGCATCGACATGTCGGACTTCATGGAGAAGCACAACGTCTCGCGCCTCGTCGGGGCCCCCCCGGGGTACGTCGGTTACGAGGAGGGCGGGCTTCTGACGGAGAAGGTCCGCCGTCGGCCGTTCAGCGTGATCCTGCTGGACGAGATCGAGAAGGCGCATCCCGACGTGTTCAACATCCTTCTCCAAGTTCTGGAGGAGGGGCAGCTCTCCGACAACCTCGGCCACGCCGTGTCGTTCCGTAACTCGGTGCTCATCATGACCTCCAACCTGGGCGCGCGGGAGATCAACAAGGACACCTCCCTTGGCTTCCAGTCCGACGAGGGGGGGATGGCGTTCAAGGACATCCGTAACTTCGTCATGGGCGAGGTGAAGCGGGCATTCAATCCCGAGTTCATCAACCGCATCGACGAGATCGTGGTGTTCCACAACCTGGACAAGACTCACCTGACGAGCATCTTCGATCTCATGCTGAAGGAGATCGCGGACCGCCTGGTGGACCAGAAGATCACGATCAACGTGAAGAAGAAGACGCGGGAATACCTCATCGAGAAAGGCTTCGACGAGAAGTTCGGGGCCCGCCCGCTGCGGCGCCTGCTGCAGAAGGAAGTGGAGGACCCGCTTTCCCTGGAGATCCTCCGGGGCCGGTTCACCTCGGGAGACGCCATTGACGTGGACCTGAAGGCGGACAAGGTCGTCTTCCGCAAGCAGGAGTCCCGCAAGGCGCTGAAGGGGCCGGACCAGCCCGCCGGCCTGCTTACCGGCGAGAGCGGCCCGGGCGCCAAAGAGGTGGAGAAGGTCATTACATGAGAGCCGTGGCGGCCGCGGCCCTGCTGGTGCTCGCTGCCGCCTTCGCGACCCGCGCGGTGGCGGATCCCGCCTCCGACCTGCTGTCCGTCGGCAGGAAGGCCTTTGCCGACGGACAGTATTCTCTGGCTGTCTCCAGCTTCCAGCGCATCACAGACGAGTACCCGGACTCCGCCTCCGTGGAGGAGGCTTCCTACCTGCGCGGCGTCTCCCTGTTTTACGCGGGCCGGTGGGCCGAATCACTTTCCGCCTTTTCCCTGCTGGGCATCCGGCACCCCCACTCGGCCTTCCTGGGCCGGGCGACCTACTGGGTGGGAGCGGCGGACCTGAAGCTGGGCAACTGGCAAAGCGCCTATGACAGCCTGAGCGCGTTCCTGAAGGACCCGGCTTCGGCCGGGCCCTACACCGCCAGCGCCACGCTGTACCGGGGCGTTGCCCTGGAGGGCCTGGGAAGGGACACCGAGGCTGCCGCCGTGTACCGGCAGGTTCTCTCCCGCGCGCCGTCCGCCGACCAGGTGGCGGAGCTCACCTACCGGCTTGCCGGCATCGAGCTTCGCGCCGGGCGCTACGCTTCCGCGCGGGACCTCTACGGCCGGGTCCTCCTGTCTTTCACGTCCAGCCCGTTCGTCGGGGACGCGGCCTTCTACACGGGAGAGTGCGAGCTGGCGCTCGGCAACCTGCCGGAAGCCGAGAGACGGTACCTCACGGTGATCTCCCTTTACCCGGAATCCCCGAACGTGGAGCCGGCAACGTTCCGGCTCGCGGATATTGCGTGGCGGCAGCGGCGGGATTCCGCCCTGCGCCGGGTGGAGGACTACCTCCAGCGCTTTCCCACGGGAAGCCGGCGGGGGAGCGCGCTCAAGCTGAAGGCCGACATCCTGCTGGACCGGCGTCGGACCGCGGAAGCGGTGGACAGCTACCAGCTTGCCGTGGGCATCCTTCCCGACGGCGCCGAGAAGCAGACCGCGCTCTACCAGATGGGGACGGCCCAGCTCTCCCTGGGTCGAAAGCAGGACGCGGCGGACTCCCTGGGCAGGGCCGGGACCGGGGGCAGCGCGGCCGTGGCAGAGAAGGCGCGCTTCCAGCAGGCGGTGATCCTGACCGACCTGGGCCGCACGGCGGATGCCATCACGGTCCTGAGGTCCTTCCTGGCTGATTTCCCGGACAGCTCGCGTGCGCAAGAGGCGGGTCGGCTGCTGGGCACGCTGCAGGAGAAGCAGGGAGATCGAGACGGGGCCCGTGCCTCCTGGAACGGTCTGATCGAACGGTTCCCCGACTCCCCCGTCCTGGCCGAATACCTTTTCCGCCGGGGGAATGACTGGATGGCCGCGGGCCGATGGGGCATGGCGCTGGACGACCTGCAGCGCGTGCGGCGCGACTTCGGGGGCTCCCCGTGGGCCGGGCCCAGCACCTATTCAATCGGTTACATCTACGCGCACCAGGGCGAGTATCCACGCGCCCTTCCTTTTTTCACGGAAGCATCCCAGGCGCCGGTGCCGGCGGACGCGGCTCGCGCGCGGCTTTCGGCCGCCATCTGTCTTTTCGACATGGGCCGGTTCGACCAGGCCGTGACAGCGCTGCGTACCCTGCAGCCGGGCGGCGCTGCCGGGGCAGCACCGGACGCCTACGTGGTTGCAGGCGCGGTCTCTGCCCCCGCAGCGCCCCCGGTGTCCTCGGGAACCGTGGCTCTGTACATCGGCCGGAGCCTCTACCGGATGGGACGCCTCGGGGACGCTGCCGCGAGCCTCGGGGGAGCGGCTGCCGCCCTTGCCGCCGAGGGGTCCGCGCTCGGGGCGGATGCCCTGTACTGGAGAGGCTGGGCCCTGCTGCGGCTGCAGAAGCCGGCGGATGCCGCAAGCGCGTTCCTCGCCATGGCCGGGGGCTATCCTTCCGACCCGCGTCACCGGGAAGCGCTGTTGCGCGCGGCGATCTGCCGCACGCTTCAGTCCGATGACGCGGGGGCGCTCGCGCTGTTCCAGCAGGTGATCGACGAGCCGGGCGCTGGCGCCGATTCGATCGCGGAGCAGGCGCTGTACGAGAAGGAGCTTGCGCTGGCACGGTTGGGCAGGGACGCGGAGGCCGAGACCGCGCTGCAGGATCTGCTGCAGCGTTTCCCGGCAAGCGCGCTTGCCGCGCAGTCCCTTTACTCCCGTGCCGAACAGGCGCTGTCGGACAAGAGGTATGGCGATGCCGTGGCGGGCTTCGACCAGGTGCGCGCGGCGTTCCCCCGCGGCACGCTGGCCGCGCCGTCAGCGTTCTGGGCCGCGGAGGCCGCCCGCCGGTCCGGCGCCTGGGCGGACGCGCTCACCCGCTACTGGGCCTGCCTCCTGCTACCGGCCGGGGCGCTGGCGTCCAACCTGCTCACCGAGGCGGTGGACGGGTTCTCCGAGTCCCTCCGGGCCAACGGCGACCTGTCAGTGGCGCGTGACTTTTCGAGCCGGGCAGCCTCGACGCCTTCCCTGGGGGACGAGGCCTCCGCCGGTGTCCAGCTTGCCGCTGCCGGGATGCTGCTGGAAAGCTCGCCGTCGGAGGCGCGCGCCGTGGCCGCCCGAGTGGCGGCCGCTGCCCCCCCGGAGCCCTACGCCGGGGAAGCGAGCCTGCTGCTTGCGGAGTGCGCCGAGCGCGCCTCTGACTGGAACCGGGCGCTGGACATCCTTGGCGCCCTGGAGAGCTCACGGGCGGACGACGTCGGGGCGCGCGCTGCCCTGGAGAAGGGAAGGGCGCTGCAGGCCATGGGCCGGACGTCGGATGCCGTGGACGAGTACCTGAAGGTGGCCTACCTGTTTCCGGGCCTCGCCGACCGGGCCGCGGAGGGAATGGCCCGCGCTGTCTCTCTCGCGCGCCAGCGCGGCGACAGCGAACGCGCCGCCCGCATCGAGCGTTCCCTGCGATCCACCTACCCGGACAGCCCCTGGCTGCAGGGCCTCTCTGCGGAGTAGGGCCCCGGAGCTCCCCCCGCGGCCTAGCTTCCGAACCTTGCGTGGTCCAGGTCTCCCTGCAGCTCGTAGGAGATCCGCCGCGCGGTGAGAGACCCCAGCTCCTTGAAGCCGCGCGCGAGGTCCTCTTCCGTCATGTCGTAGAGCACGGTGGCGGTCACCATGTTGCCGATCACGTTCCCGATCCCGAACATGTCCGGACGCGCCGGCTCGTCCACGGTGATCTCCCGTCTCCATGCCAGCTCGCTGCCGTGGCTCGGGTACAGGCTCACCAGCAGCTTCATGTGCAGGGAGACGGCGGCCACGGGGGAGCGGGCCTCGATTCCCCACTCTTCGATGGTGAGGGCAAGCACGTAGTCGGCTTCCCGCAGGCGCTCCACCTGCTCGGTGCCGAGGCTGGAGGAGCACGCGCGGAAGCTCTCCGCGCGCACGATGCCCGGCACGTCCACCTCCGCGAGCGCGGCGCGCATCAGCTCCCGCACGTGCGCGGCCTGGTTGGCCTTGGCCAGGTTGCTCATGACGCTCAGGGCGCTCATGACGGCGGAGCCGTTCATGTCGATGTCGTAGTCGATCCGAAGCTGGGGCTCCGGCGGCGTGTGAAGGTCCGCGGCAAGCCGCGCGCCGTCGAACTGGTACAGGTCCAGGTGATTCACGGTCATGCAGCCGGCCAGCGCCATGCACGCGGCTGCCGCGCCGGCCGCCAGGGCGCCACGGATCGTGAATCGCCGCGCAAGGAACATCCCTCACCTCCGTCCACCTGATGAAACACCACGGGACTCCCGGGAACGTACCACGTCCGGCGCTCCGCGGCACCCCGCCGGGCGCGGGCGGCGCGCTCGCGGGATCGGCGAGCGGGCCTGGCGTTGCGGCCCCCCCCGGGAACCGCTATCATCCTGCCATGGCCAGACGCATCGAGATATTCGACACCACGTTGAGGGACGGGAACAAGCTCCCGTTTGCGGTGCTGTCCCCGGGTGACCGGCTCCTGCTGGCGCTGCAACTGGAGAAGCTCGGTGTCGACGTGATCGAGGCGGGATGGCCGTCGGCGTCCGCCGACGAGGCGGAGTGCGTGGTGCGCGTCGGTTCGCAGGTGACCCGCCCGTGGGTGGCGGCGCTTGCCCGGGCCATTCCCGGCGACGTTCAGAAGGCGCTGGAATGCCTGCGGGACGCCCGGCATCCCTACCTGCACGTGTACATGTCCGTGTCCGCGCAGTTCCTGCGGCAGGTGCTCAAGGCCGACGAGGCACAGGCGCTGGAGAGCGTCTCGCAGTGCGTGCGCACGGCCCGCGCCGCCGGCGTGCGGACCCAGTTCTCCCTCAGTGAGGCGCCCCACGGCCGCCCGGAGTTCGTGCGGGAGGTGGTGGCCGCCGCGCGGGAGGCGGGCGCGGACGTCATCAACCTCGCGGACACCAACGGGATCCTCTCTCCGGAAGGCACGGCAGATCTCGTTCGCGCCGTGCAGTCCGCGCTCGGAGGGCCGGGCGGGAGCGCGCCGGAGGTGGGCATCCACTGCCACGATGACCTGGGGCTGGCGGCCGCCAACAGCCTGGCCGGTTTGCGGGCCGGGGCCGCTCACGTGGAAGTGACGGTGGGCGGGTTCGGAGAGCGCGCCGGTAACGCGGCGCTGGAGGAGGTCGCGTTCCTGATCTCCGCCTTCGGCGCCGCGGAGGGGTTCGAGCACGGGCTGGATCTGTCCCAGATTGCGCTCACCTCCCGGCTGTTCGAAAGCCTCACCGGGATACGGACCCACCCGAACAAGGCCGTGATCGGTCAGTGCGCCCTGGTGCCCGCCCCCGGCGGGTTTGCCGGAGCGTCCATGGAACCGCGGCTCCGGGCGCTGCTCCAGGAGAAGACCATTGGCTTGCCGCTGCCGGATGCGCCGCTGCCCAGCCTGCCGGAGCCCCGATCGGGGCCCTACGAGCTGGAAGCGTTCAACGTGCTCAGCAGCTCCCATTCTCCGCCGGTGGGGCTTGTGGTCATCCGCCGGGAAGGCAAGACGCTCACGCAGACCAGCCACGGGGATGGTCCCATAGACGCGCTGTTCCGTGCCGTGGACAAGGCGCTCGGCTTCTCCACGCGCATGGTGCTGTACTCCGTTTCCACGCTGGAGGCCGGCACGGAAGCAGCCACGGAGGTCGTGGTGACCGCGGAGCTTCGCGGCCGGCGCTTCCACGGCAGGTATCGCAGCACGGACGTGATCGAGGCAAGCCTCCGCGCCTACCTCGCCTGCTGCAACGCCATCGGCCTGTCCGGGATACTGGACGGTCCGGGCGAGTTCCACGTGGCCGGCGAGTACCTGTGGGAGTAGGGCCGGCGCGCTGGCTCCGCCCCGGACGGTACCCGCGCTCAGTCCCTCGTGATCCTCCGGCAGGAGAAGACGCACAGCAGCGGAAATGCCGCGGCAACGATCAT
Organism: Spirochaetia bacterium; assembly: GCA_035686185.1. Taxonomy (GTDB): domain Bacteria; phylum Spirochaetota; class Spirochaetia; order SZUA-6; family Fen-1364; genus Fen-1364. Next base: position 7,099 of record DASRZR010000144.1, read on the forward strand.
CATGGCCGGCATTCCGACGATCTCCCCCAGCGCCCCGAGCGGCACCATGGCGAGGCCCGCCAGTCCCCACGAGAGTCCCATGATGAGGCTGGAAGCGACCGCGGGGGAGCCGCGCGAGTGCTTCTGGGCCTGGAGGATGAGCAGGGGATTGGAGAACGTGAGGATCGTGCCGGCCGCGATGATGAGCACGATGCCGGCCGGGTGCGGGAACAGGATGTAGCCGGCGACGGCAAGCGGCGCCCCCGCGGCCGCGGACAGAAGGATCAGGCTGCGCTTCCCGGTGCGCCGGGAGAGCTGGCTCACGAATATCGAGGCGATGGCACCCAGCGCGAGCATTCCGGTGAACAGCCCGCCGATGGCGGTCACGGACACCCCCTGGTGCGCCATGTAGACGGGCAGGAACGTGCTCAGCCCCCGCACGCCCACGTTGAGGCAGAAATTGATGAACACCAGCCGGCCGAGCATGACGAGGTCGTGCCGGTCCTGCACCAGGGAACGAAGGCTCACGGGCGCTGCCATCTTGCGCCGGGCGGAACGGGCGGGCAGGAGCAACGCCAGGCACCCGGCAACGAGCGCCGCGGGAACCGCAAGGATCGGCGTGGCGCCGAATCCCCATCGGGAAATGAAAAAGGCGATGACAGCGGGGCCGGCGGCGAACCCGAGGTTCCCGCCCGCGCTGAAGATCGCCATCCCCACCTCGGGGTGGCTGCCGGAAAGCGTCGGAGTGACGGACGCCCCCTTGGGGTGGAAGGCCGCCGACCCCAGGCAGCCCAGGCTGAGAAGCACGAGGAAGAGCCCGAATGACGGCGCGAGCCCGAGCGCGCTCACGAGCACCCCGGTGAGAAGGGGCGCGAGGTAGATGCTCGCCGCGCCGCCAACGCGGTCGAACAGCAGGCCGAAGAACGGCTGGCTCAAGGCGGAGGCCAGCGCGGCGATCATGGAGACGGCGCCCACCATGGAGAGGCTCAGGCCGAACTTGTCCTGGATGATCGCGTACAGGGGCGTCAGGAACCCCATGTAGATGTCGTTGAAGAAGTGCGCCCCGGCGACCAGGACGAGCACCGGGGAGATGGCCCGCGCCGCGTCGGCGACACTGGCCCGAGGGGAAGGCAACCGGGGGGAGTCTGCCACCTCTATCCGTTCACCCGTTCCTGGTATTCTCGGGTCTCCGTGTTGACGAGGACCTTGTCTCCCTGCTTGATGAACAGCGGCACCTTGACCTTCAGACCGGTCTCGCAGGTCACCACTTTCGTGGCCCCGCTCACCGTGTCTCCGCGCTCGGCGTTTTCCGCCTCGGTCACGGTAAACACCATCTTGGTCGGAATGCGGATATCGATGGGGGTCTGCTCCCAGAACACCACCTGGTAGTTTTCCCCGTCCTTCAGGAAGTCCCGCTTCTCCTCCTCGCCCTCCACGGAGATCGTGAACTGCTCGTAGGTCTTGGTGTCCATGAACGCGTAGCTCTCGCTGTCCGCGTAGAGGAACTGCACCTCGTGGAACTCCACGGACACGTCTTCCATGTTGTCCTGCACCTTGTTCGTCTGGCGGAGGACCGCGCCGGTCTTGATGTTCTTCAGCTTGAGGCGGACGAACGCAGAGCCCTTGCCGGGGTTCACGTACTCACGCTCCACGCACACGTGGGGCTGATTGTTGATGAGGATGAACGTACCTTTCGCTATGTCGCTCGCCTTGATCATGTGATTCCTTTCATTCCCTGTCAGCGGATTGCGCGCCGAGTATAGCGGAAAAGGGGAACAAGATCACCCCCTGCAGGGATGGCAGGCCGCTGAAAACCATTTCCAACCGGTCCATGCCGAGCGCCGCGCCCGTGCAGGGAGGAAAGTCCTTTGGAAACACATCCGCGAAACCGGCATCCACCGCGTGCTGGGTCCGGCACCCGGCCCGGCGCCCCGCCTCTTCGGCTACCAGCGCGCGCAGCGTGGCGGCGTCCGTCTCCTCGGTGTAGACGTTGGCCACCTCCACCCCGTCCACGAACAGCTCCCAGCGCTCGGACCACGGCGTGCCGGCCTTCCGCCGCGCGGTGGTCGGAACCTGGGCGGGGTAGTCCAGGAGAACGAGCGGCCGGTCCCGGGGGAGCTCGGGCTCCACGAGCGTCAGGAACAGGAGATGGAACGCCTGCTCCCACGTGGGAGAATCCCGCACGTCGAGACCGGCTCTGCGCGCCTCGTCGATGAGCTGCCCGGGTTCCTGGCACCGCGCAAGGTCGATGTGGGCAAGCTCCCGGAAGGCCTCCTCCATGGTCAGGCGCGCAAACGGCGGCGCCAGCTCCGCCTCCGGACGCGCGGCCTGGCCTTCGGCGATCATCCGCCGGAAAAGCTCCTCCGTCACGTCGATGGACTGCAGGTAGCCGCAGCCCACCGTGTACCATTCCAGGAGCCGGAACTCGGGGTTGTGGTGCGGCCCGCCGTAGTCTCCGTTCCGGAATGAGCGGCTGATCTGGAATATGTCACCCGAGCCGGCTGCCAGCAGCCTCTTCATCCACAGCTCGGGGGACGGAGCCAGCCACAGCGGCCGCGGGCTTCCCCGTCCCGGCACGTACTGCGCCTGGAACACCTCGATGGCCGGCTCAGGGATTAGAAACGGGCTGAGCACGGGAGTCTCTACCTCCACGTAGCCGCGGTCCCGGAAGAACGCGCGCACCGTGCCGGAGAAGCCGTCATGGCGCCGCAGAGTCTCGCGCAGGGAGGGATCCATGGCGGAGGAGTATAGCAGAAGGGGCGCCGACGAGCGCGGCGGCGGGGAGAGCCTGACCGGGAAGGCCGCGACATAGACACGGGCCGGGCCCATCCGTATATTCAGGGAGCCATGGCAAGCTCCAGTACGTACCGCGGGTATGACCAGGTCTCGTCGCGCCCGCTTCCCGAGTACCGGGCCGAGGGCGTTCTCCTGCGGCATTCCGGGACCGGGTGCGAGGTCCTCCATCTGGCCAGCTCCGACACGGAGAACCTGTTCTCCTTCTGCTTCACAACGCCGCCACGGGACAATACCGGCATCTCCCACATCATCGAGCACTCGGTGCTCAGCGGGTCCCGCCGCTTCCGGGTCAAGGAGCCGTTCTCCGTCCTCATGAAGGGCAGCCTGCACACGTTCCTGAACGCGCTCACCTACCCGGACCGAACCGTGTACCCGGCGTCGAGCTGCAACCGCGCCGACTTCTTCAACCTCATGACCGTGTACGGGGACGCGGTCTTCCATCCTCTGCTGCGCCGCGAAACCTTCATGCAGGAGGCGTGGAGAGTGGAGGAGGCGGAGGCACCGGCCGGGGCCGGCCCGGGCGCCGAGCCGCCGCTGCGCTTTGCCGGCGTGGTGTACAACGAGATGAAGGGTGCCTACTCCAGCCCGGACTCGGTCGTCTCCGAGTGGATCTCCCGGTCCCTCCTGCCGGACACTCCCTACGCTCATGATTCCGGCGGAGACCCGGCCGCCATTCCCTCCCTCACCCTGGAGGCGGCCCGGGAGTTTCACGCGCGCTACTACCACCCGTCCAACTGCCGGATCTTCCTCTACGGCGACATACCCCTGGGCGACATCCTCCGCTTCCTGGACGAGGAGTTCCTGTCCTCGTTCACCCGCGGGGACTCCTTCGCGCGGGTGCCGCTGCAGGAGAGCTGGACCTCACCGCGCCGGCTGGCCAAGACGTTCCCCGTGAAGGCGGACACGCCTCTCGGCGGGCGCACGAGCGTCACGCTGAGCTGGCTGCTGCCCCCGGTGACGGATGCCGTGGAGATCGTCACCCACGAGGTGTTGTCCGAGATCCTCGTGGAGAGCGCCGGCTCGCCGCTTCGCAAGGCGCTGGTGGATTCGGGCCTGGGAGAAGATCTTTCCCCCGCCAGCGGACTGGAGACCGACGTGAAGCAGATGATCTTCACGGTCGGCCTGCGCGGGACAGAGCCGGATCGGGAGCCGAAGATCCAGGCGCTCGTGCAGGACCAGCTCTCGGCGGTCGTCAGGAAGGGGCTGGACCCCGCGCTCGTGCAGTCCATGATGAACCGGGTGGAGTTCCGTCATCGCGAGATCAAGGGCAGCGGCTCGCCGTACGCTCTGCGTCTGATGGGAAGAGCCTTCCGGGGATGGGTTCACGGCGCGGACCCGTTCGACTCCCTGGAGTTTGCCCGGCCCATGGCGGAGCTGAAGAAGAGGATCGCGGCCAACCCCCGCCACCTGGAGTCCTGCCTGGAGAAGGGCCTGGTTGCCAACCCGCATCGCCTGACGCTGGTGGTGACTCCGGACCAGGGACAGGAAGCGCGCGATGCGGCGGCAGAGTCGGCCCGGCTGGTGGAGATGACGGACCGTCTTGGCGCTGCCGGGACCCTGAAGGCACGCAAGGAATCCCGCGAGTTCAAGCAGTACCAGCTTGCGCCGGACCCCGCGGAGGAAGTGGCGCGCATTCCGTCCCTGGGCCGTTCGGACATTCCGCCGGAGGTGGACCGTATCCCGAGCGAGGAAGGGCGCACTCCGGGCGGCGTTCCGCTCACCCGTCACGACCTGTTCACCAACGAGATCGTCTACCTCGACCTCGTGTTCCCGACCGCGGGCCTTCCGGGCGAGCTCTCCCGTTTCCTCCCGCTGTTCGGGAGGGCGGTCACGGGAATGGGGCTTCCGGGCCGCAGCTACGACGCGGTGGCCCTGGACCTGTTCCGGCTCACCGGAGGGTTCTCCTCGTCCCTGGACGCCGGGGGCATCGCGGGCAAGCCGGATGAGTTCGCGCAGTTCATGTTCTTCCGCACGAAGTGCCTGCGCGCCGACCTCTCGGAGGCGGTGCGCCTGGTCGGCGGGCTCCTCTCGGCCGCTGATTTCCGCGATGCCGGGCGCCTGCGGGACATCCTGCTGGAGCTGCGAAACGACATGAAATCGGCGCTGATCCCGGGCGGCCACCAGTTCGCGATGCTGCGCGCCGCCGCCCGACTGTCGGAGCCGGTGGCTCGGGAGGAGGAGTGGCGGGGGATCACCCAGCTCCTTTTCCTGGAATCGCTTGCGGGCAACCTGGACGCGGAGCTTCCACGGGTAGTGGAAGCGCTGGGAAAGATCCGCTCGCTGCTGCTCGTGAGGTCGCTGCTCATTGCCAACGTCACCGCCGGCAGAGAGGCCTGGGCGGAAGTGGCGACTGCGGTGGACGACCTGGCCTCCGGTCTGCCCGCCGGGCCGGGGACGGCGCCTCGGAGGCCTCCCGCCACCAAACCAGCCGACGGGTCGTCGGCCAGGAGGGCGGAGTCCCTGGTGGCCAGTGCCACCGTGGGCTACGTGGCGCAGGCCATGCCGGGCTTCCGCTTCGAGCATCCCTTGAGCGGTACCGCCGCCGTGCTCGGCCACCTGCTCTCCACCGGCTACCTCTGGGAGAAGGTCCGCATGGAGGGCGGCGCGTACGGCGCGTTCTCCTACCCGCGGAACATGGACGGCCTGTTCCTGATGGGCTCTTACCGCGACCCGAACATCGTCTCCACGCTGCAGGCGTTCACGGACGGGCTGCGCTTCATGGAGTCCGGCCCGCTGGATGCCGTGGACGTGGACAAGGCGGTCATCGGGACCATCGGCCGGGAGGACCGGCCCATGGACCCGGGGGAGAAGGGGTTCGTGTCCCTGCAGCGCCGGCTTCACGGCATCACCGACGATGCGCGGCAGGCGCGCCGGACCTCGCTGCTGGCGGTGCAGCGCTCCGGCATCGCCGAGGCGGCGCGGGAGCTCCTCCAGTCCGCGGGAAGGTCGTGTACGGCGGTCATTGCAAACCGGCGGTCGCTGGAGGAGGCGGCTCGGCAGGTTCCCGACCTGGGCGGCACCATGACGGATCTTCCAGAGTAGGAACGGCGGCAGATGAACCTGGAAGTGTTCGTGCTGGGCACGGGCGGAATGATGCCCCTGCCGGGCCGGGGACTGACCTCGGTCCTCGTGAGGCGGGAAGGGGAGCTGTTTCTCTTCGATTGCGGGGAGGGAACGCAGATCGGCCTGAGAAGGCTGAACCTGCGGTGGAAGAAGATCACGGCGATCTTCATCTCCCACACGCACGCGGACCACGTGACCGGCCTGCCGGGGATCCTCATGTTGTCGTCCCAGGTGGACCGGGAAGAGCCGCTGTACATCTACGGGCCGCCGAAGATCCGGGACTTCGTGGAGGCCATGCGCCGCACGCTGGACATGTACATCAACTACGAGATCGTGGTCCGGGAGATCGAGGGAGGCGTGCCGGTGGTCCGGGCGGAGGAGTACTCCATCTGCTCGCACTCCCTCGTGCACACCAAGCCGTGCCTCGGGTACAGCCTCGTGGAGAAGAAGCGGCCCGGGATCTTTCACCCGGAGAAGGCCGCGGCGCTTGGAGTGCCACGGGGTCCGATGTGGTCGCGCCTGCAGGGCGGAGAGGACGTGCGCCTGGAGGACGGCACGCTGGTCACGCCGTCCCAGGTCCTGGGCGGCGAGCGCAAGGGCCGCAAGTTCTGCTTTGCCACGGACACGGTGGCCGCGCCGGGGCTTGCCGAGTTTGCGCGCCACTCCGACCTGTTCATCTGCGAGGGCATGTTCGCGGAGGAGCTGGCGGAGACGGCCGCCGAGAAGAAGCACCTCACCGCGGCACAGGCCGCCCGGCTGGCGCGGGAGGCTGACGTGAAGAGGCTCGGGCTCATCCACTACAGCCCCCGATACTCCGAGCGGGAGCTGAAAACGCTGCTGGGCGAGGCGAAGGAGATCTTTCCGGAGAGCTTCCTGACCCGGGACCTCCAGCACATCGAGCTGCCATTCGAAGATTGACCCCCGGGTTGCCCTCCCGCTACTCTGACGGGCATGAAGATCTGCATCATCGGCTCGGGGGCCATGGGGTCGCTCTTTGGCGGCCGCCTGTCACTGGCCGGGTTCGACACCACGCTGTACGACATCTTCCGCGAGCACGTCGAGCGCGTAGCCTCTGACGGGCTTGCCATCGAGGACGCAGCCACCGGCGAGGTCACCGTGGCGCGGCCGTCCGCCAGCACGGACCCGGGCGCGGCGCGCGGGGCGGACGTCCTCATCATCTTCGTGAAGTCCACCAGCACGGAGCAGGCCGCCGCTGCCTTCGCTCCGCTGGCCGGACCGAACACGGTGGTGCTCACGCTGCAGAACGGCCTGGGAAACGAGGCGGTGATAAGCTCCCACTTCGGGCCCGGTCGCACCGCGGCCGGCGTGACGTCCCAGGGGGCCACCTTCCTCGGACCGGGCAGGATCCGGCACGCCGGACGGGGACCCACGCACATCTGCATGTCGGATGGCCGCAACGAGAAGCTTGCGCCCCTGTGCGCCGCGCTCCAGAAGGCGGGGTTCGAGACGCACGTGAGCGCGGACGTGGCCTCCCTCGTGTGGAGCAAGCTGGTGATCAACGTGGGGATCAACGCGCTCACCGCTATCACGGGACAGGTGAACGGCCGTCTGGTGGAGTCAGAGGAGACACGGGCCATCATGGCGGACCTCGTGCACGAGGCGGTGGTGGTTGCCCGGGCCCGAGGCATTGCCCTCACGCCGGAGGACCCGCTGCCCGGGGTGTACGACGTCGCGCGTCGCACCGGTGCCAACCGCTCCTCGATGCTGCAGGACTTCGACCGCCATCGTCCCTCGGAGATCGAGGTCATGAACGGCGCCGTGGTGCGGGAGGCCGCCCGGGCGGGAATCGCCGTGCCGGTGAACGAGACCATCACGCGCGTGATCCGTGCGCTGGAAGCCTCCTGGGCCGGGAAGGGCGGCGCCTGATGCTGAGCCCCGCCGAGCAGCGACTGCTGGACAAGGTGGATTCCGCGGAGCTGGTCCAGCTCACCCGTGACCTCGTGAGAATGGATTCCGTGATACGGCCGGAGACGGGCGAGACGGAGAAGAACGTCGCAATGTTCCTCGCGGACTGGATCCGCCGGGAGCTTTCCGTGGAACCGCTGGTGGAGGAGGCGGCCGCCGGCCGCCTGAACGTGATCGCCTCCATCGAGTCCGGTTCCCCGGGCCCGTGCCTGATGATTGAGGGCCACACGGACGTGGTGAGCGAGGGCAGCCGGGAGCTCTGGGCGCACGACCCGTTTGGAGGAGAGCTCGTGGATGGCCGTATCTATGGCCGGGGCTCCTGCGACATGAAGGCCGGCCTCGCCGTGGCGCTGGTCACGGCAAAGGTGCTGCGTTCCTCTCCGGGGGCATGGGCCGGCCGGCTGCGGCTGGGCTTCGTCTGCGACGAAGAGGGCATGATGGTGGGCATCAAAAGCTTCATCCGCGCCGGGCACGCCGACGACGTGGACGCGTGCCTCGTGCCGGAGCCGGAAGAGAACAACCTGTGCATCAGCATGAAGGGCGCCATTCGCGCGTTGGTGCGCGTCCGTGGCCGCATGGCTCATGGCGCCATGCCGCTCACCGGGATAAATCCCAACACGCGCCTCGCGCGGATCATCCTGGCCTTCGAGCAGTTCGAGCAGGAGGAGAAGCGCCGCTGCGGAAAGGACCCCCTGCTGGGCCTCCCCTCCGTCACGTTCACGGTCATCCAGTCCCCGCCGCCCGGAAGCCCGGCCCAGCTCAACGTGATACCGTCGGAGGCGCTGGCCAGCGTGGACATCCGCACCACGCTGGCGCAGGACCACGGCGTGGTCCGTGACCGGCTGCGCGGGATCCTTGCCGGGCTCGCGGCGCAGGACCCGGACTTCGACGCGGACATCGAGTTCATCGAGGATCGGCCCGTGGTCGGCATCGACAAGGAATCTCCGATAGCCCGGATCTCGGCAGATGCGTTCCGGGATGTATGCGGCAGGGAGCCGACCTGGAATGGGGTTCCCGGCGCTACTGACGGCACTTTCCTTTCGGCGTGGAAACAGATTCCGTGCCTGGTGAACGGTCCCGGGCCACGTCACGTGCCTCACCAGGTTGACGAGTACGTGGAGGTGTCCGAGTTGGAGGAATCAGCGAGAATTTACGTTCTATCGGCGGTGCGCTTTCTTCGTCGAACAGCGTAGTCGGCGGTCGTGTCCTGATATCTCAGAAATCCGTTGACAGCCCAATTGGCTTCAAATAGACTCACCGCAACGATGGATGCCGGCATCCTGCAGGTCGACGGCGTAAGCAAGTCGTTCGGAGCCATTCAGGCCCTGAACAGGGTAGACATCCGCGTGCAGCAAGGCCGAATCCACGGCATCATTGGCCCCAACGGATCGGGCAAAACCACCCTCTTCAACTGCATCACCGGCCTGCTGAAGCCGGACTCCGGGACCGTGAGCCTGGACGGGGAGCCCCTCACCGGCGTTCGGCCCGAGCTGATCGCCCGGCGCGGCGTGAGAAGGACGTTCCAGGCAGGGAAGCTCGTGCCGGGGCTCACCGTGCTGGAAAACGTGATGTCCGGCGTGAATGACAGCATCGCCTCGGAGGCCCGTGATGCGGCCCTGCGGCTGCCGTTTGTGGTGTCGCGCCGGGAGCGGGAGATCCGGGAGCGGGCGGAACACGCGCTCGCCATGGCGGGCATGAAAGAGGCGGCGGACCGCTGGGCGAGCGACCTCGTCTGGACGGAGCGCCAGCTCGTCCAGATCGCTCGGGCGCTGGTAGGGCAGCCGCGAGTGCTCCTCCTGGACGAGCCGGCATCCGGCATGGGCGCGCGGGAGATCGAACGCGTGGAGAAGCTCATCCACGACGTTCGGGCCGGGGGGGTCACGGTGGTGGTAGTGAGCCACGACGTGAAGATGCTCATGAACCTCTCGGACATGGTGACGGTGCTCAACTTCGGGCAGAAGATCGCGGAGGGCCTTCCGTCCGAGGTCCAGCGGGACCCGAAGGTGCTCGAGGCTTACCTTGGAGTCACCTAGCATGCTGTCGGTACGCGGCGTGAGCGTCTCCTACGGCCACATCGCGGCGCTCACCAACGCCAGCCTGGAGATCCCCTCGGGAGAGATCGTGGTGCTCATCGGCGCCAACGGGGCCGGCAAGACCACTCTCCTGGAGACCGTGCTGGGGATCAACACGCCGACCGCGGGAACCATCCTGTTCGAAGGACAACCGGTCACCGGCGTGCGGGCGGATCGCAACGTGCGCGCCGGGCTATGCTTGGTGCCGGAAGGCCGCGGGGTGTTCGCCTCCATGACGGTCCTGGACAACCTCCTGCTGGGCGCCCACCACAACATGAGAAACGTGTCGCGGAACCTGAATCGCGTCTATGAATGGTTCCCGGTGCTCCGCGACCGGCGTGACCAGGTGGCGCGCACGCTGAGCGGCGGGGAGCGACAGATGCTCGCCATCGGCCGGGCCCTGATGTCCGCCCCCCGGCTCATCATGGTGGACGAGCCGTCCATAGGGCTCGCGCCCATCGTCGTGAACGACATCTTCTCCATTCTCACGCGCCTGAACAAGGAGGGATACACGATCCTGCTTTCCGAGCAGAACGCCAACAAGGCGCTTCGATGCGCGCACCGGGGCTACGTGCTGGAAACCGGCCGCGTGACGCTAAGCGGCTCCGCCGCAACTCTGTTGAACGATCCCGGCGTGAAGGCAGCCTACCTGGGGGCATGATGCAGGAGCTCATCGCACAGGTGGTCAACGGCCTCTCCCTCGGGAGCATCTACGTTCTCCTTGTCACAGGGTTCAACCTGCTCCTGCTGGTGGCCATGATCATCCACTTCTCGTACCCGCAGGTGGTCGTCTTTTCCATGTACGTCTCCTGGGTAGTCCTGCGGCTGACCGGGGACAACCTCCTGCTGGGCGTGCTGGCGGGGGTGGTCTCTTCCGTGGTCATCAACCTGCTGTCCGCCCCGCTGTTCCAGAAGGTCATGCAGAAGCGCGGCGAGGTGGACATCAACGCCACGATGGTCCTTTCCATGGGGATCGGGATGATCATCACGGACGTGCTCTCCCACTCCTTCAACGAGGGCCTCCCCGTGGCGTTCCCGGACAGCCTCTCCAGCAACACGCCCATCGTGCGCCTGGGCCTGATCAGCATCCAGACCGGCCAGGTCTGGTCCCTGGGCGTCGGCATCGTGGCGGTGGCGCTGTTCTTCCTGCTGCTGTACCGGACACGGCCGGGTCGGGCCTTCCGCGCTATTGCGGAAGATCCCAACGGCGCGCGCCTGGTGGGCATCCCGCTGCTTCGCACGGGGCTGTACAGCTACGCGCTCACGGGCGTCCTGGGAGGGATCATCGCGGTGCTGCTGGCGATGCTGCTGGGCTCCGCCACCCCGGGCCTGGGGGAGCAGGTGGCGCACAAGGTGCTGGCGGTGTCCATCATCGCGGGGCTCGGCAACCTCGTGGGAGGCCTTGTCGTGGGCCTGCTGCTCGGCGTGCTGGAAGCCATCGTGCAGGGCTACGTGTCAGGGTCGTGGTCGAACGCCATTGCGTTCGTCATCATGCTCGTCGTGATCCTGGTGAGGCCGAAGGGCCTGTTCGGGACGAGGCTGTAGGCGGGAGCGCGGGAGATGCCGCTGGAGCTGTACTACTTCCTCTCCATCACCGCGGTCAACATCCTGTTGAGCTGGGCGCTGTACCTGCCCTACCGGGTGGCGCACCTGCACTTCATCACGGTGGCCAACATGGCCATCTCGGGATACGCGGCCGCCTGGCTGGTGATGAGCCTGCACGTCCCGTTCGGGTGGGCGCTCCTGGCGGGATTCGTGCTCGGGGGGCTCATCGGCTGGCTGGTATCGCTGTTCATCGGGGATGCGCCCACGTTCGCCGTGGTGATTGTCGGCTTCACGTTCATCTTCATCGCGCGAACGGTGATAGAGAACACCCCCGCGGTGGGCGGGTCCATGGGGATCTTCGGACTGCCGAACATCGGCGGCAGCCCGGAGACGCACCGCGCCACCATCATGGCCATCCTGGCCGCCATGCTCCTGCTGGTGGGGTTCCTCCTGCATCGCTTCGAGCATTCCCGGCTCGGCCGGGCCGCTTCCGCGATCTTCGTGGACAAGGACCTGGCGGCCTCCCTCGGCGTGGACATCCGCGGGCTGGGCCGTCTCCTGCAGACGGTGAGCTGCACGATCGCCGGCGGGACCGGGGTCCTGTACGGGTTCATCTACAAGAGCTTCCACCTGGATTTCTTCACGTTCGGCCTGGTGGGGATTGCCATGACGATCATATTCGTTGGAGGCTATTCCACGCCGTGGGGCACCGTGGTGCTGGCCCCCATCCTGTACGGGGTGCCGCTCCTGTTCCCGCCGGCCATCCAGGAGTGGCGGATCGTCATCTACGGTGCCGCGCTCGTGCTCGTGCTCGTGCTGAAGCCGGAGGGGTTCGTGACCCGACGGTTCGTGGTGTCCGTTGAATCCTTTCTTTCGGGTGCGACCCGCAAGAAACGATAGACAGTGAAGGAGGAACGCATGAAGAAGATTCTCGGCTTTCTGATTGCCGCGGCGCTGCTGCTCTCCGTCGTGGGCTGCCAGCAGCCGGCGCCCAAGGAATGGGACATCCCGTTCCTGAACTCGCTCACCGGCGCCATCGCCAGCATCGGCGAATACCTGGAGTGGGGCGCCGAGCGCGCGGCCAAGGAGATCAACGATGCGGGCGGCATCAAGGGCAAGCCGGTAAAGATCGTGCCGGTGGACACGGCGCTGGACCCGCAGAAGGGGTCCACCGAGATGGCGCGCCTCGTGAAGAACACGCTGGTGGCCCTCGGCCCGGTTCCCGAGCCGGTGATCATGGCCGCCATGCCCATCGCGGTGGAGGCGGGCATGCCGTCCATCACCGCCAGCACGTCGCTGGAGTACGCGCAGAAGTTCTTCCCCTGGACCGTGTCCTGGCTGCCGTCCACGCAGGACCGCCTGGCGCCGCTGGTGGCCGCCTGGGCCAAGCAGTTCGGCGACATGAAGCAGGTCGTGCAGTTCGTGGAGAACTACGGACCGTGGCCCGGCATGGCGGACGCGCACGCGGCCGGCCTCGCCGGCCTGGGGATCAAGATGCTGGACAAGGTGGAAGTGCCCAGTGACGCGGTCACCTTCGGACCGCTGGTCGTGAAGGCGCTCAGCGAGAAACCGGACGGGATCGTGTTCGCCTGCAAGCCGGCCTCCGCCGCCAAGCTCATCAAGGAGCTGAAGAGCCGCGGCTGGAAGAAGATGGACCACCTGCTCCTGTTCAGCAGCGCGGACGCCCCGGACCTGTACACCACCGGCGGCAAGGACCTGGACGGCGCGCAGATCTACAACTACATCAACCCGGACATCGACAACCCGCGCTGGGACGCGTTCAAGAAGGCGTACGGGGACGCTCACGGAGGCCAGGAGCCTCCCAGCCTTTCCACGAACTACTACGACGCGGTCTACATGATCAAGGACGCCATTGAGAAGACGGGGGTCACGGGCCTGCCCGGCAAGCTGAAGCAGGAACGGAAGATGATCGCGGACTACATGGCCAACGTGCAGGGATTCCACGGGATCATGTTCGACTGGGACATGAAGGACGGGGTCCCCACGAACAAGCCGTCCTTCATCTTCAAGATCCAGGATGCCAAGAAGGTCCTGGTACAGGAAGTGAAATAGCGGCTCCTGAGCATCAGGAATTGCAGGGAAGGGCGCCGCGGGGCGCCCTTCTTTCTATCTGCCGCCTCGCAGCTCGCGGCTGCACGGGACTCCGCCCAGGCTCTCCGCGGCGCGCACGGCGCCGATCACGGCCCGGGCCATGGCTTCCGCCGCCAGCGCCCCGACCCGGTTCACGTCCGCTTTCACGGCGCCGGTGGCCAGGCTGAAGACCACGTCACCGTCTGACAGCGTGTGGATGGGGATGATGGTGCGCGCGTAACCGTCCTGGCCCATCATGGCCACTCGCGTTGCCATGGCTTTGGAGAGCAGGGCGTTGGTGGCCACCACGCCAATGGTGGTGTTCGTGGGGAACCCCTCGCGGAAGCCCCGCTCCGAGTCGGTGAGCAGGTTCATGGCCCCGGCGATCCTTGAGCGGTCCTCGGAGAGCGTGCCCGCCAGGGCCTCTCCCGTGGCCGGGTCCACCACGTCCCCGATGCAGTTCACGGCAACGATTGCCCCGACCACCAGGTCCCCGACGCGGATGCTGGCGGTGCCCAGGCCGCCCTTTACCATGCCTTTGGAGTTGCCGGCCAGCTTTCCGATGCTCGCCCCGGCGCCTGCCCCCACGTTGCCCTGCTGAGCCTGGGGGGAAACGGCGGTCCGGCAGGCCTGGTAGCCGGTTTGCGCGTTCGGCCTGACCTTGCCGCCGGAGAACGCCAGGTCGTTGATCACGGCCCCCGCCACGATCGGCACTATCGCGCATCCCACGTCAAAGCCGATGCGGTGTTCTTCCAGCCATTTCATGACACCGGCGCCGCAGTCCAGCCCGTAAGCGCTGCCGCCGGAGAGGAAGACCGCGTGGACGGTGGATACGACGTTCTCCGGCCTCAGGCAGTCGGTTTCCCGGGTACCGGGAGCGCCGCCCCGCGTGTCCACTCCGGGAACCGCACCAGAGCGGCACATCACGACCGTGCAGCCGCTGGTGCCCTCATCGCAAAGAGCATGCCCGACCTCTATGCCGGGAACGTCCGTGATCGAGCCGCCCATGCTTGACTCCTCGGTTGAAACTTGCGCCATTACTGTCTTTGGAGTAAAGTGGCCTAAACTGATATATCACCTTGGAAGGAGCGCGTCCAGATGAGCGAAGAGAAGAAGCTGATGATCCCTGATCTCCTTGCGATGAAGAAAGAGCACAGGAAGATCAGCATGATCACCGCGTATTCCTTCCCGCAGGCGCAGTGCGTGGACG
>DASRZR010000145.1:0-4690 GCA_035686185.1 Spirochaetia bacterium
GAGCTGGTGCGCTGGATGGTGGGCCGAGAGCTCGCGGAGCTGGAGCCCCGCCCGGTGGACCCGGGGCCGGTGCGCCTGTCCGTGGAAGGGCTCACGACCATGGGAGACCGCGGCCTGGAGACGCTGCACGGGATAGACCTCCAGGTGCACGGGGGGGAGATCCTGGGGCTGGCCGGCGTATCCGGCAACGGGCAGCGGGAGCTCGCCGAGTGCCTGGCCGGGATGCGCCGGGTGAGCGGCGGGCGGATCCTCGTGGGGGACCGCGAGATCACCTCCGCCACCGTGGACGAGCGCATAGAGGCGGGGGTGGCCTGCGTGCCCGAGGAGCGCATGCGGGACGGGGCCATCAAGGAGTTTTCCGTGCAGGAGAACGTCTTCCTGCACGACCATGCCTCCCGGCAGTTCTCCCGTGGCATCTTCCTGAGGTTCGGGCGCATGGCCGCGCACGCCGCGCAGGTGGTGGCGGATTTCGCCGTGAAGACTCCCGGCTTGGAAACTCCGCTCAAGAACCTGTCCGGCGGCAACATCCAGAAGCTGATAATGGCGCGCGAGCTTTCGCGTCATCCCGGCGTGCTGATTGCCGCGCAGCCCACCCGCGGCGTGGACATCAGCTCCACCGCCTACATCCACCAGCGCCTGCTGGAGCAGCGGGAAGCGGGCACGGCCATCCTGCTGGTCTCCGAGGACCTCGAGGAGATCTGCGCGCTCTCGGACCGGATCGCGGTGATCTACGAGGGCCGCATCATGGCCGTGGTCCGCCGCGGAGAGGCCACCCGCGAGCGGCTCGGCCTCCTGATGGCCGGCGTGGCCGCCACCACATAGAGGCGGGGCTGGAACGAGTCGGTGCTTCAGCCGAACGCGCGGCGCCGGCGGGGCACCGGCTGCTCCACGGATGGCGCCCCGCCGCGGTCCTCGGAGGCGTAGCCCGGGAAGAAGTCGGTGCGAATGCTCGTGCGTCTCACACCGACGGAGCGCAGCGCCGTTGTGACGGCCTGAACCATTGCGGGGGGACCCGACACGAAGCACTGGCGGCGCGCTGCGTCCGGCAGCGCTTCACGCAGCAGGCGCGCGTCCATCAGCCCGACCTTGCCCCGCCAGCCCGGCCGCACAAGGGCGGCGTCTCCCAGCACGTACACCACCCTCAAGCCCAGCGCGCTCCCTGCCTCGTCGAACACCTCTCGAAACGCCAGCTCTTCCTCCGAAGCCGCGCCGTACAGGAGCACGATGTCCCGCCGCTCGCCGCGGTCCAGGAGGCTCTTCACCATGCTTCGGAAGGGAGTAACGCCGATGCCTCCGGCGATGAGGGCAAGGGGCCGCCCCGGGTTTCGCGGGAGCGTGAAGTCCCCCGCGAGCTCTCCCGCGGTGACCACGTCACCCGCGGACTGCGCGAGGAGCGCCGCCTTGAACGCGCTGGGTGGATCCGGGAACTTCGCGGCAATCAGGATCTGGTCCTCTGTCGGGGAGGAGGCAAGGCTGAAGTAGCGGCGGCTTCCGCGGCTGTCCGAGGCGCGGACGGGCAGGCTCCACTCCATGTACTGGCCCGGCCGGTGGCGGAACCAGGACGGCTTCTCGAACGCGAAGCTGTAGAGGCCCGGGCCGATCTGCCTCCGCTCGCGCAGTGCCAGGCGCAGCTTCCAGCTCGGGCTCACCAGGTAGGAAACGAGGTTGCCAGCCATCAGCGCCTGCTCGGGCGTCAGGTTGTGGCCCAGGATGGCAAGCTGCGGCTGGTAGAGCACCGCGACGATCCCCGCGTACAGTGCCTGCAGGGAAAAGCGCTTGGGGGAGGTCATGGGCTCGGTGAGCATGACCACGGCAAAGAACACCACGGCGCTCTGGCCGAACACGAACCCGAGGCTCTGCAGGATCATGTCCGTGGGCATGCCGTTCGCCACGGAGAGGAGCACGTTGGCCGCCAGGAACACGCCCAGGAACACGCCTGCCAGGCGCAAGCGGCTGACCTTGCGCAGGAGCAGGAAACCGCCTACCGCCACCAGGGGCAGCAGGTACGTGCCGCCGACCCACCAGCTTGCGTAGCTGCCGAACGCCAGGCCGGAGAACAGCGCCGCGGCCGCGGCGGGGTTGAAGACGTGCTGGCGCCGGAATGCCAGCAGGTACTTGGACGCCGTTGCCACTACGCCCGCCAGCGCAAGCACGACTGCGCCGTGCGCGTTGCCGACGGGGAACGTCGGCTCCAGGATGAGCGCCAGGATCAGCGCCGTGATCAGGCTTGACTCCGGGTTGGGCCGGATGCGCCAGAGCCGGGAGAACAGCAGGTTGCTGACCCAGCAGCTTGCCAGCAGGATGACGGTAGTGGAGGCGATGGCCTGCGGCCGGGCAGGCACGAGGCCCGCGAGGCTCAGCCCCAAAGCCAGCGCGACCAGCGCGACGAGGTAGTACAGCGTCAGCCGGTACATGGTGAGCCGGTTGAGCAGGGAATCCACGAGCCGCATCATGCCGCGAGGTACCTCGCGAACCCCGGGGTGTAGGTGGCCGTGGCGGAGGAATCCACCATGTAGCCTTCCAGTCCCTGCTGGCCGGCCAGGAACTCGATTCCACGCCGGCCCATGGCGAACGCGGCCGTGGCGAACCGGTCCGCCTCGTAGACGTTGGGCCCGATGACGGTGAGACTCGCGATCTCGTTGGCGGCCGTCCCGGTCCTGGGGTTCCAGATGTGCTCCCCCCGGATGTAGGTGCCGGAGGTGGCGATGCCGCAGGTGGGCAGGCGCAGCCTGCGGATCATGAGCGAGGGATCGAAGGGGCTGCGGATCCCGATGACCCACGGCTCTCCCTGGTCATTCGCGCCGCGCACCTCGATGTCGCCGCCTGCCTCGATGCAGAAGCTCAGGAAGCCGTCGTTGTCCAGGATCTGCGCGGCGCGCCAGATGGCCCAGCCCTTGACCAGGCCGCTGGGATCGAACCGGCCCTTGTGGCGGACATTGAAGAACCCGTCGGTCTGCGCACGCGTCTGTTCCGCCAGCACCAGGACCTCCCGCATCTCCCGGCTGGCCTCCTGGGGATCCAGCTCTCCGCGGTTGATGCGGCTGGTCTCGCTGTGCTCCTTGTACGGGCTGAAACGCTCGTCCACGTCACGGAAGCCTTGGAACACCGCCTCCGCGGCGTCTTCCAGCGTGGGAAGAAGCGCGCCGGGGCGGTCCATGGCCTCACGGTCCGGGATGGCCAGGGTAATGGGCATCCCCATGATGATCTCGGTGCGGGTCACGCGGTCCTCCTGGCAGGCGTGGTGTCATCGCCCGCCGTCACTTCTTGATGCAAGGGCTCAGAGCCCGGCCTGCTTCAGGGCGGCCTGCAGGGACTTCACGTATGCCATGCTGGTGAACGTCGCTCCGCTCACGAGGTCCACCTTCCAGGTGCTTCCGCCCACCGTTTCCTGGACGAGGTACGGAAGGGCCACCGAGTTGATGTAATGCGAGCGCCCGTTGTCGTTGGGGTATTCCATTATGCGGATGCCCGATACGGCGCCGCTGGCCAGCACCACCTGGACTTTCACATAGCCGTAGTACGCGTACTGGCGGCTGCCGGTGAACGTGCCGCTGGCCGCGGACACGTTCACCGTCCTGGCCTGCGCGGAAGCCGATGCGCTCACCGCCAGGCCCAGGGCCGAGGCGGCCGCCGCTGCCGCGATGCGTCTGCGAATCCTGCTCTTCATTTCATGCCTCCATCTCTTTGGCGCGAGGGGCGTCATCACGGCGGCTTCGATCTGCCGCCAGCCCGCCTTCCGCGTCTCACGCGTACAATCTCGGAGGGCTTCCTGAAGGGGAGATGAATTTGGCGTCAGGTTGCGAAAGGTTAACATCGCCCGAGGGATCGCGGGTGATTGCCGTGGGGCCGCGGGATTGCCCGTGCGGCCTCCCCCGTGAGAGATTGACGCCGCACGCATGGCCGCAAAGGAGAGACGAATATCGTGAGAGCACGGTGGCTGGAATGGGCGCAGGAGATGCTTTCAATCGCGCAGGCGGGACTGGAATACTCGAAGAATCCTTTCGACCTGGAGCGGTACGAGAAACTGCGCAAGCTGTCCGTGGAGATCGTGGCGCAGCACGCGGACCTCCCCCTGGAAAGCGTGGAACAGCTTTTCGCCAGCGACGCGGGCTACCAGACGCCGAAGGTGGACGTCAGGGCCGTGGTGCACCAGGACGAGCGGCTGCTCCTGGTCCGGGAACGGGACGGGGAGTGGGCGCTCCCCGGCGGCTGGGCAGAGCCGCGGCTGTCGCTGCGGGAGAACGTGGTCAAGGAAGTCCTCGAAGAGTCGGGGATGCAGGTACGGCCGCGGAAGGTAGTGGCGATCCTGGATCGCAATCGTCACGCCGGGGACGTGTATCCGTACTCGGTCTAGAAGATATTCGTGACATGCGACCTGCTGGGCGGGGAGTTCACCCGCAACATCGAGACCCAGGCAGCGGGCTTCTTTGCCGAGGACGGGCTGCCGCCGCTGTCGCGTACGCGCAACACCCTGTCCCAGGTCAGGATGTGCTTCCGGCACCTGCGGTCAGCGCAGGAGGAGCTGGAATTCGACTGACCGCGGGCTACGGACGTCCAAGTGAGGATGCTAGACGCCGAACTGGCGGAGGTGATGATCGAGATGCTTGTACATCAGGACGGCCCATTCCGTGGGAGCCAGTGGGCCAAACAGGGCGTGTGGGGGGGTAGTGCAGACCGAAGGCCCGCCCGA
>DASRZR010000146.1:0-2456 GCA_035686185.1 Spirochaetia bacterium
GAAAGCGGACGGCGAGGTATCCACGGTCTTTCCCAGGTACGTGAGCTTGGCGGCCAGCGACGTGCGCATCATCTCCTCCTCGAAGCGATTCTCAGAAACGAATCCCGGGGACAGACCCCGGTGGCAGATCCCAGGAGTGGAATATAATAAAGATCGTATATAGCAGGGCCACCAATCGGCAGGACGGTTCTCCCCCCTCGGGTGCCGTGGTATAACGAGCCATGAAACGAAACGCGCTGGTTGCCCAGTCCGGCGGGCCGTCGCCCGTCATCAACTCGTCGCTGCAGGGCGTCATAGAGGGATGCCGGGCATTCCCGGACCGCATCGGGAACATCTATGCCGCCTGGCACGGCATCGAGGGCGTGCTGCAGGAGGAGCTGGTGGACATGGGCCGCCAGCCCGCCCGGGAGATCTCGCTCCTGGGGACCACGCCGGCCGCAGGGGCCATCGGCACGTGCCGCTACAAGCTCACCGACGGGCAGGCGGAGGACTTCGGCCGGATCGTGGACGTCATGAAGGCGCACGACATCGGCTATTTCTTCTATATCGGGGGCAACGATTCCATGGACACCGCGGCCAAGGTCTCCAAGCTCGCGCACGAGCGCGGCGTGGAGCTCGTGGTCACGGGCGTTCCCAAGACCATAGACAACGACATCGGGGACGCGGAGTTCACGATCATCGACCACACCCCCGGCTACGGCAGCGCCGCGCGCTACTGGGCCCTGCTGATGCAGAACGTGGAAGAGGAGAACCGCGGGATGTGCGTCTCCGAGCCCGTGGCCGTCCTGCAGGCCATGGGGCGCAAGTCCGGCTGGATCACGGCGGCCTCCCGGCTCGGAGACCCCGAGCGGCGCATGCCCCTGCAGCTCTACATGGCGGAGACGCACCACACCCTGCAGAGCCTGCACGAGAACGTGAACGCGCAGCTTCGAAAAAGCGGCCGCTGCATCGTGGTGGTGAACGAGGGCTTCGACGTGGGCGGCGTAGGGGAGCGGCACGACGGGTTCGGCCATATCGAGTACGGCGCCAGCCGCACCAACGCGGCGCAGGAAGTAGTGAACTATCTCAACGCCAGCGGTCTTGCCGTCCGCGGCCAGGCCACCGGCCAGGTCCCCGGCGTCATCCAGCGCTCCGTTTCGATGTGCGCCTCCAGGGTGGACATCGCGGAAGCGCGGGAAGTGGCCCGTCACGCCGTGGAGGTGGGCGTGAAGGACGGCACCGGCTGGATGTCTACCACTCTCCGAGCGCCGGGGCCTGCCTACAAGGCGCGCTACGACAAGGTGAAGCTGGAGACGGTGGCCAACTCCGCGCGGTTCCTGCCTCCTTCCTGGATCACGAAGGACGGCTTGGACGTGACGGATGATTTCATCCGCTACGCGGCGCCGCTGATCGGTGACGGGGACCCCGAGGCCCCGACCGAAAACGGCCTGCAGCGATTTGCGCGGCTGGACATCCAGTTCATCGGGAAGAAATGCCCGCAGTACGTGCCGGTGAGGTTCAGGAAGTAGGACTGTCGGCTGGGGCGCGGCGCCGGCCGCCGGTTCACGCCGGCGCCAGGTAGTCCAGTACCGCGTCCATCAGCCGGTTGACCGCGGCAAACCGCGCGGGCTCCCGCAGCATCTCCTGTTCCGTCTGGATGGTCGGGCTGGGCACAATCTCTTCTCTCGAATTGTCGATGAGCGCACGGGCCGACTCCGGAGTGGTTTCCAGGTGGAATTGCAGTCCGACCACGTTCTCCCAGAGCTCGAACGCCTGGTTTGAGCAGGCATTGCTCTCCAGGAAACGGACGGCTCCCGTAGGCAGGTCGAACGTGTCCCCGTGCCAGTGAAAGACGAGCGGCGAGCCGCGGAATATCCGGGCCAGCGGGCTGTCCGCGCCGTCCGCCCGCCGCACCGGGAACCAGCCGATCTCCTTCTTCCCGTTCGGGTAGACCGTAGACGCGAGGGCGCTGGCGATGAGCTGTGCCCCGAGGCAGATCCCGAGCACGGGCTTTCGCGCCTCTATGGCCGCCGCAATGGCGCGCTTCTCAGGGGCGAGCCATCCGTGGACGTGTTCGTCATTCACGCTCATGGGGCCGCCCATCACGATGAGCCAGTCGAACGCTTCAGGACCCGGAACCGCGTCTCCCTTGAACAGGCGCGTGGTCGTGACCGTGGCGTGGTGCCGGTCCATCCATGCCTGGATGGACCCAATGCCTTCGAACGGGACGTGCTGAAGGATCCGGACGTTCATTCTCGGTGTCGCAGCGCGGCCTTGTAGGCTTTCAAGCAGTGTCTGCGCACGGCGGGGTGATACGATTGGATCTTCTCTGGCGTGAACTCCGAGAGGTTGCGATGGATCAGCTCGAAAACATCGCTTCGGTCCTTGGATGCGACGTCTTCCCCTTCCTCCTGGAGCTTGGCCAGGTACACTGCTGTTTTCAGTTGCACCAGGTCGTGGAGGCCGATGAAGTTTGC
>DASRZR010000147.1:0-12594 GCA_035686185.1 Spirochaetia bacterium
GACTTTGCCACCTTTGACCAGCTCATGGCCGCGTGGCGCGCCCAGGTGGCGTTCTACACCCGGGCCAGCGTCGAGGTGGACACGGCGGTGGACACGGCGCTGGAGACCGAGGTGCCGGACATCCTGTGCTCGGTGTTCACGGATGACTGCGTGGGACGCGCAAAGACGATCAAGGAGGGCGGGGCCGTCTACGACTGGATCTCCGGCCTGCAGGTCGGCATCGCGAACATGGGAAACGCTCTGGCGGCCATCAAGCGCCTCGTGTACGAGGAGAAATCGGTGACGAAGCAGGAGCTGCTGGCCG
Organism: Spirochaetia bacterium; assembly: GCA_035686185.1. Classification (GTDB taxonomy): domain Bacteria; phylum Spirochaetota; class Spirochaetia; order SZUA-6; family Fen-1364; genus Fen-1364. The sequence continues at coordinate 305 of DASRZR010000147.1, forward strand.
GCCTCGCGGCTGATTTCGCGGGCAAGGATGGCGAGGTCCTCCGGCTGAAGCTGCTCAACAAGGCGCCGAAGTACGGCAACGACGACGACTACGTGGACGCCCTCACGGTGGAAGCCTACCGGGCCTATATCGATGAGATCACGAAGTACCACAACACGCGCTTCGGTCGCGGGCCGATCGGCGGAGGCTATTACCCCGGCACCTCCAGCATCTCCTCGAACGTTCCCTCGGGGGCCGCGGTCAAGGCCACGCCGGACGGGCGCCGGGCGGGCACGCCGCTTGCGGAGGGCTCCTCCCCGTCATCCGGGACCGACCTGCTCGGACCGACGGCCGTGCTCTCGTCGGTGGGCAAGATGCCGGCCCGGGAGATATTCGGCGGCGTCCTGCTGAACCAGAAGCTCACGCCGGGCTCCCTGCGCACGGAGGAGGACCGCCGGCGCCTGGACGCGATGCTGAGGACGTTCTTCGATGACATGAAGGGCTGGCACATCCAGTACAACCTCGTGTCACGGGACACGCTGCTGGACGCCAAGAAGCACCCGGAGCGCCACCGCGACCTCGTGGTGCGCGTGGCCGGCTACTCCGCGTACTTCAACGACCTTGCCGCTGACCAGCAGGACGACATCATCGCTCGCACCGAGCACTCGTTCCGGTAGGAACCGCTTGTCCCGCGCGGGGCGGCGGGCTCAGGTGAGGACCTGGACGCCGGCGGCCTGGAAGTGGGAGCGGTACTGCTCCGTGATCCCGGGGTCCGTCACGATCCCGCCCACCAGCGCGAGGTCAGGGCACACGGTGGCGGCGTGGGAGACGCCGAACTTCGAGGAATCGGTGAGGACCCAGGTCCGGGCCCCGCACTCCGAGGCGCGCTCCAGGATGGCCTTTGTCACGTCGGCGCGCGCAAGGTCGTTCAGCATGAACCCGGAGGTGAGCGTGAAACCGGACACGCCGACGAACGCCTTGGAGAAGCCGATCTGTCGCACCGCGTCACAGACCGACGGGCCCACGAGGCTCTCGCTCTCCTCCTGGTACAGGCCTCCCAGCACCACGACCTGCGTCCGGGAGCCGCGGAACGAGCGGGCGATGAAGAGGTTCGTGGTGATCACCGTGAGCCCCTTCGTGTCGCGGATCCTCTGGGCGAACATCGCGATGGCCGAACCGGCCTCCAGCAGGATCGTGTCTCCCGGGGCCACCAGCTCCGCGGCGCGCCGGGCGATGGCCTGCTTTTCCGCGTAGTGCAGGTGCATCCGGAACGGGATGTCGTCCCCGTCGTACAGCCGGGCTTCCCCGTGGTAGCGGCGGACGAGCCCCTGGCCTTCCAGCTTGTTCAGGCTCTTGCGCACGGATACTTCGGAGACCCCGAGGTCCACGGCAAGGTCCGCCACCCGGCACGTGCCGGAGCGGAAGATCGCCTCCAGCACCGCGTTCGTGATGTCCTGGTTGCCGACTTTCCCCCGGCCGCGCGAGCCGCGCTTCCTGCTGGCAGTGTCCCTGGTTTCCGTGTCGTTCCCCATTTCGCGAATACCCGGCGCGATCAGGGTAGCAGCATTTCGTTTCTTGTCAACAAGGCGCCAAGCCGAAACCATTTCCGAACCGAACGAAACTATACCGGTATCTCTCTCAGGTGGACTCGGGCGCGGTTGGCGCCAGCGTGGCGCGAAGACGCGCGCCTGCCCTCAGGGCCTGGGCAAGGATCGTCAGGGAGGGATTCACCGCCGCGGAGGAAGGCAGGAACGACGCATCGACTACCCACAGGTTCTGCACGTCGTGAGAGCGGCACCAGGGATCCAGCACCGAGCGTTGCGGGTCTGCGCCAAAGCGCAGCGTGCCGCACTGGTGCTGGATGGCGTCCACCCCGCGCTCGTCCACGAGCGTGATCGGCAGGCCGGCGCGGCGCAGGTGCGAGACGAAGCGACGCACCAGCTCACGGTGAGCTTCCGCATTGCTCGGCCGACGGTCCAGGCAGATGCGGCCGGAGGCGTCCAGGCTCACGCGGTTCTCCGGCAGCGGAAGGTCTTCCGTCATCAGCCAGAAATCCACGCTCCGTTCCGCCACGGGCCCCGCGAGCCGCCGGTAGAGCGGGCCTCCGCGCCCTCGCAGCATTTCGGCCTTCACCTTGCCGCGGCACTGCACCGCGCCGAGTGCCTGGCCGGCCGGGCCTTCCGCCGCGTAGTAGTCGTGAACGGCAAGCGTCTTCTGGAACACGGTCGGGTTGAGGCGGAATGGGGAGAGGGCCATGACAACCGTGTTGTTGTGCGCCATGAAATGGCGGCCCACCAGCCCGCGGGAGTTCGCAAGTCCGTCCGGCCAGGCATCGCTTGCCGAGCGCAGGAGAAGCACCGCGGAGTTGACCGCGCCGGCTGCTGCGACGAACGTACCCCCTTCCACCCGGAGGGTCTCGTCACCCTGCTGAACGAGCGCGGCGACCACGCGCCGGCCGGTGGCATCCGTTTCCAGGCGCTGCACCCGGCAGCCGGTTCGAAGCTGCAGCCACTCTTCCTTGCGAAGCAGCAGCGGCCGCAGTATTCGGTTCTCCGCGTCTCCTTTTGCCCTCACCTTGCACGGGAATCCGTCACAGGGGCTTCCCTTCACGCACCGGCCCTTCGGCCCCTGGTCCACCGCCACCGGCAGGTGGAAGGGATGGAGCCCCTGCGCGGCAAGCTTCTCCGCCACTGCCGCGATGACCGGTTCGTGCTCCAGCGCCGGGCGCGGGTAGCTTCCGCGGGGGCCCTCCGTCGGGTCTTCCCCTGCCTGGCCGTGCACCTCCATGAGCGCTTCCGCCTTTGCGTACCACGGCTCCAGCTCCTCGTAGTCGTAAGGCCATCCCACCGTGGCGCCGCCGTCCAGCTCCCGCGCCGTGAAGTCAGAAGGACGGAGCCTCAGGGCGCTGCCGCCAAAGAACTTCGTGGCGCCGCCCACGTTGTAGTAGGCGCGGGGAACGAACGGCCGTCCCTGCCCGTCCATCCAGGTCTCCCCGGCATCGTAGCGCCGGCGCAGCGACACCTCCTGCACGTCCCAGTTCTGCGGCTCCTGCCGGACGAAGTCACCGCGCTCCAGCATGAGCACGGAAAGGCCGGTCCCGGCGAGGCTCCTCGCGATGGCCGAGCCACCGAGGCCCGAGCCGATGATGACGACGTCCGCGTGCACGCTCATGCGGAAAGGAGGAGAGACGCCGCCCCCACGATGCCGGAGGCCGAAAGCGTGGCCGGGAGGATGGGAAGCTCATCGTACATCATCGCGCGCGCCAGCTCCTTGACCTTCCGCCTGATGCCGTCGAAGAACGGCGCGCCCCAGTGGGTGAGCCCGCCACCCAGGACGACGGCCTCCGGGTTGAAGACCTGGAACAGGTTGTACACGGCGATTCCCATCCAGGAAGAGAAGTCGGCCACCACGTAGCGGCAGGCCGCGTCACCCTCCGCCAGGCCGCGGGCCACCAGCGGCCCGTCAATGGCGGCGGAGTCGAGGTCTTTCTCGGAAACGAACCGGGAGGTGGCACCGGCCCGAAACGCGCGCCGGAAGGCCCCCGGCAGGGCCACGCCGGATGCCATGGCGATGAGGCATCCGCGGTTGCCGCACGGGCAGATCTCCTCGCTCCCCGGGTCCACGATCGTGTGCCCGATCTCTCCGGCCGTCCCCGTCATGCCGCGGAAGAGCTTTCCGCCGATGATGACGCCGGCCCCGATCTGCGTGCTGATGGTCATGAAGACCTGGTCCTGGTATCCGCGGCCCGCGCCGTGGCGGAACTCGCCGAACGCCTGCGCGTTGGCATCGTTGTCCACTTCCACGGGCACGGAGAACCGGGCCTGCAGCTTCTCCCGAATGGGGTAGCCGGCCCAGCCCGAGAGGTTGGACATGGTGATCATGATGCCGTCACGGTAGCGCAGGTGGCCCGCGGTGCCGACGCCTACGCCGCGGAGGGACGCGAGCGGAAGGCCGGCCCGGCCCAGCAGGACGGGGACTCGCGCCGCGATGTCGCTCACCACCTCGTCAGGGTTTTTCCTCACGTGGTCATGGACCGTTTCCTCGGCAAGGAGGCGCCCGTCAGTTGAAACGATGCCGATCCCGAGCTTGGTCCCGCCGATGTCCACACCACACAGCACCGAGTCCATGGCCCCTCCTGTCACGCGTCCGGCCTCTTCTCCCCGCGCAGCGGGAACGTGAGCGTGGCGCCGTACCACGCCACCACCACCACCATGGGCAGCAGGGCGAAGACGAGCGCGAGGTACAGCACTCCGAGTCCATCCGAACGGCCGGCAACCTCCGGCTCCAGCGCGCGCCAGAGGAACGCTGCCAGCCCGACGACAAACTCGGTGAACGACAGCACGATCTTGACGGTGATCGCGCGCATGCGGTGCGCCCCGTAGTTGGCCCACCACGTGAAGAAGCCGGTGGGTATCACCACCAGGGAGAACAGCAGCGCGGCGGCCAGGCAGTGAAATGCCGTGGTCTCGAACGCGCGGCTTCCGGTCAGGAGGAAGATCGCCGTGGAAACCGGAGCCGCGATGAAGAACACGATGGGGAAGTGCACCGTCATGGGGTGAGGATGACGGCGGAAGAACGGATACCGGTCCAGGAATCCGTCGATGAGCGAGGCAAGACCGGAGGCCGCCGCCGGCTTGACCTCCGGCCGTCCCGCCGAGGGCCGACCCGCCGAACGGGCTTCCACCGCCCGCGCCTCGCCCGGCTCCGAAGCCAGCACGCCGACCTGCGGGAAGCGGTCCAGCACGTCAACGTCGTGCGGGGCACCCGCCATCTCGTCCGTCAGATCGCGGCCGGCGTTGTGACGCTTCATGTGCGCACCGCCGCGCCACATCTTGCTGGCGGTCACATCGATCACGCGGCCCTTGTACGCCACGTAGGCCGGCCTGCCTTCCTGACCGTTGAAACCGGCAAGCTCCGCGAGCGTGAACGTCTTGTTTCCTGTTTCGCCAGCCGAGCTCATGATCTTCCTCCCGTTAGAATCATATGAAAGTAAATTTCTTTCAAGTGATATTTTCCTTGACTGCTGACCATGACTGGGGCTATCCTTGCCGCCGAGAGGGAGGACCATGGTTACTAAGGAAAAGATCGGCCGGGTGGGCGAGCAGGCCAAGATCGCCGCCGGGCTGTTCTGGGCAGACTACGGATACCTTGCCGCGACGGTGGAGGAGCTCGAACAGGGCGGGGCCGACTGGATCCACATCGAGATGCGGGATGGCAAGTACATGGACTTTGCCGCTCCTCGGGGAGGCATCGACATCCTGGACGGCATCCGGCCCCGGACCTCGCTGGAGATCGAGGTGCAGCTCCAGATGATGCGTCCCTCCTTCGACCTGTTCCGACAGCTCAAGGACCTCGGGGCGAACCTCATCAGCCTCCCCATCGAGACAACCGGCGAGATGCTCATGCAGCAGGTCATGTTCGTGAAGGAGACGCTGGGGCTGAAGGTGGGAGTCTGGGCATGGCAGGGCACCCCTATCGTGTCCTTCGAGCAGTACGTGCCGTTCGTCGACATCCTGGAGTACGAGTGCAAGGCCCCCTTCTGGAAGCCCACGAGCGGCGCGAAGAGTCCCCACACCGTGGACCCTATCATGTATGAGAACATCGGTCGCCTCCACCAGATGATCGTTTCCGCCGGCCGGGAGCCGGTGTGCGATCTCATGGAGGACGGCGGGCTGAATGAGGGCAACGTGGACGGCTTCATCTCCCGCGGCATGACCGTGGGAGAGTTCTCTTCTCCGCTGCTCAAGGGAAAGAGCGGCAGGTTCACGCCCGGCTCCGGGGAGATCGCCGCCGCGGTCCGCTCGCTCCGCGCGAAAATGGAGGCGGCATCAGCGGCGCACCGGGGACCATCCGGATTGACCACGCGGTAAGCCTCGGGAGGCGAAACCATGAAGATAGTTGTTGTCGGCGCAAAGGGGATGCTGGGGAGCGAGCTCGCTCGAACGCTGGCGTGCGGCAACGAGGTGATATCGTGGGATGTCGATGAGATCGACGTCACCGACCGGGCCGGGGCGCTGGCGCGCCTGGAGGCAGTGCGGCCCGGGCTCATCGTGAACGCCGCGGCCATGGTGGATGTGGAGGCGTGCGAGAAGCAGCCGGAGGCGGCCTGGAAGGTGAACGCCGTGGGGGCGCAGAACCTGGCGCTTGCCGCCCGCGCTCTCTCCGCCGACTACCTGCTTGTCTCGTCGGACTACGTGTTCGACGGCGCCGCCGCGGATGACTACGACGAGTGCTCCGCGCCGAACCCGGTCAACCACTACGGGAGGTCCAAGCTCGCCGGGGAACGGTTGGCTTGCGCCGTCTGGTCGCGCACCTACATCGCGCGGACCTCGTGGCTGTTCGGGCATCGGCCGAACAACTACGTGGACCGCGTCCTCTCCGCGGCGGACAGGGACGGCGTGGTGCGCATGGGAGAAGACCAGCTCGAGTCTCCGACCTACGTCCCGCACGTGGCCGCGGCGCTTGCCGCGCTTGTTTCCACGGGCGCTCACGGGACCTACCACGTGACGAGCCGCGGCGCCTGCACGCGCCGGGAGTTTGCCCGCTACGTGCTGAATCGGGCAGGACGCTCCACCCCGACGGAGACGCTGGCGGATCCCGGCGCCGGCCGGCGCGCGCGACGGCCCGGTCGGACCGTGCTTGACTGTCGGCTGTTCGAGCTGGTCACCGGCCACCCCTTGCCGGCCTGGCAGGCGGGAGTGGACCAGTACCTGACCCGGGAACCGGCGGCCCGTGTTCGCTGAGCCGGAACGCCTCGGGTCCGACGATACGCTCCGCGGCTTCGACGTGTGTGTGGCGGGCGCCGGAGCCGCGGGGCTCGCCCTTGCGCATCGGCTCATCGGCTCCTCGCTGAACGTGCTCGTGCTGGCCAGCGGGCTTGCGGAGGACCGGGGGCTGCCGAGCGGGCCTCGGCAGCGGATCTACGCCGGAAGCCTCGGCCCCTTCCTGCAGAGCGTGGACCCGCTGTTCCTGCGTCGCTCCCGGCTTCACATGTACGGCGGCACCACGAATCATTTCGGCTTCTGGGCACGGCCGCTGGACGAGGCTGACTTCCGGCCCCGGCCCGGCTACCGCTCCGCCGCATGGCCGTTCCCACGGACCACGCTCGATCCCTGGTATGCCGCGGCCAACGCGTACGGCCGCTACGGTCCGTTCAACTACCACGACCTTCCCTTCTGGGAAGATGTGCTTGGGGGCGCGGGCTTTCCCCGCACGCCGGAAGACCGTCTCACGGCGGCCGTCTTTCACGCGCAGTACTCGGACAGCGTGCGGCAGTTCCAGGTCCACCTCGGGGAGGAGCTTCGCTCCGCGCCCAACGTGACGGTGTTGTTCAACGCCAACCTGCTCTCCATCGAGGCCTCCCGGGACGGCCGCCACGTGCAGCGCCTGGCCTGCGCGGCCCTGCGCGATGGACGCGTGGACCGGCAGTTCCGCGTGGAGGCCGGCCGGTACGTCCTGGCCATGGGAGGCATCGAGAACGTGCGCAAGCTCAAGCTCTCCGGCGACCTCGGGAACAACGCCCGGGATCACCTCGGCCGCGGTTTCATGGTGCACCCGCTGCTCACCACGGCGGCGGAGGCGCGGTTTGCCGCGCCCGTGCCGAGGGAGGCGCGAAACTTTTTCCGTGACCAGCAGGTGCGGCTCCGCCGAGGAGAGGCGGAGGAGGCGGCCTGGGTTCACGACAGCGCGCCGCTTGTCAGCCCCGCCCTCATGGCGAAGCACGACGTGTTCAACGCGTGGGGCGTGCTCGTTCCGACCGTGAAGGCGATGACCGAAGAACGCATCGGCAACTTCCGCGCCATCCTTCGCTTCAGCCCCACCGGGGACCGGGCGGAGGTGAACCTCAACTGGGAACAGGTGCCCCACGAGCAGAGCGCCATCGGCCTGGACCCGGCCGCCGTGGATCCCGTCTTCGGACAGCCCGTGGTCCGCGTTGATTGGCGCCTGCAGGAAGAGGACAAGCGCACCGCGGCGGGGGCCTTGGACCTCGTGCGCGAACACCTCGTGCGGAACGGGGCAGCGGAGTTCCGGCTCCTGACCGACCTCTCCGGAGGCCCGGAGCACTGGACATTCGGCCGGGCCGAGACCGCGCTCGCCACCGGTGACCACCACATGGGGAGCCTCCGCATGTCGGAGTCCCCCGATGAAGGAATCGTGGACCCTGACTGCCGGCTGCACCGGGTGGACAACCTGTACGCGGCCGGCAGCGCCGTCTTCCCGACAAGCGGCTACGCCAATCCCACGCTCACGATTGTTGCCCTTGCCCTGCGCCTTGCCGATCACCTTTGCGGAAAGGCCGCGGAGCGGACATAATGTCCGCACATGATCACGCCGTTCTCGGGTTTTCTCTTCGGGACATCCCTGGTCGTCCTGGTGGCGGCCAGCACCGCGTGGCGCAAGCGCGGGTGTTTGAGCGGGACCTGAGCCTTCCTTCTCCGGATTGAGTATCCTCAAGAGCGGAGGACACACCATGCCGAGAGTCGTTCACTTCGAGATCCCTGCCGAGGATGCCGCGCGCGCCGTGCAGTTCTACAAGTCGGTGTTCGGGTGGGAGATCAAGGATTCGGGTATGCCGATGCCGTACTTCCTCGCCACCACGGGCGCGGAGGGGACGATGGGCATTGACGGGGCCATCATGGACCGGAAGGGGATGACGGCCCAGACGGTGACGAACACGATCGACGTGCCGTCCCTTGACGAGTTCGCGGCAAAGATCAAGAAGGCCGGGGGGACCCAGGTGACACCGAAGAACACCATCCCGGGCGTTGGTGACTTCTGCTACTGCCGCGACACGGAGGGCAACCTCTTCGGCATCCTGCAGCCGCTTCCGCGCCAGGGGTAGCTCGGGCAGGATCGACCAGTCTCCCGCTGCCGGCTCGAAGGTCCGCTGCTTTCCGGTGGCATCCGTGGTACCATGCCTGTGCCCCACGCATCTGTCCCGGAGGAGGAAACACCATGGAACCGAGGGTTGAGACTGTCCACTCCCAGCCTTCCTGGATCATCGAGAACGACGACGTGCGGATCGCGCTCACGGTCACGGGCGGCCACATGGCGCCGGTGACGTTCTTCCGCGCCAGCGCAAGCCCCATCCAGCCCTACCACGTCAGCCCGTGGCACTCGGAAGGGATTCGCGGCCTGGAGCCGGTCCTGGGTCCTCTTCGCGGTGACTTTTTCTGCCTCCCGTTCGGCGGGCAGTCCGTGGTCAAGGGCGTGACCTATCCCACGCACGGGGCTCCCGCCACCGCGCCCTGGAAGGCGGTCGGCATCGAGCAGGGATCCGGCCGGACACGGGCAACGTTCACGCTCTCGCCGACCGCACCGCGCGGCACCGTCACCAAGACGCTCACGCTCGTGCAGGGACACACCGCCGTCTACATCCAGCACCTGCTGGAAGGCTTCGATGCACGCGTGCCGCTGGGGCACCACGCCACGCTTGCCGGAGGCGATGTGGCGGACGCGCTCCTGATCTCCTCAAGCCCGGTGCGTTTCGGCATGGTGGCTCCGCGGCCGGCCGTGGCCTTCGAGACCGACGGCGAGTACAGCGCGCTTCGGCCGGGCGCCGTGTTCCGCAGCCTGGAGAAGGTACCTACCGTCTGGAAGGACATGCCATTCGACTCCTGCGCGTCTTTCCCGCGTCGGAAGGGGTTCTGCGACATCATCCAGCTCGTCAACAAGCCGTCGAACGGCCCGGCGTGGGTCGCTGCTGTAAACCCGGCCGGCGGCTGGCTGTGGTACGCCCTGAAGGACTCGTCCATCCTGCCGTCCACGGTTTTCTGGATGGAGAGCCGCGGCCGGCACGGGAGCCCCTGGAACGGCCGCAACTGCTGCATCGGCCTCGAGGACGTGTGCACGTGCTTTGCCGGCGGCCTGCCCGCGTCCACGAAACCAAACGAGCTCACCCGGCAAGGGGTGGCCACGAGCGTGCGGCTGTCACCCGGAAAGCCACTGGCCGTGAACTACATCCAGGGCGTGGCACGGATCCCGAAGGGATTCGGGCGCGTCCGGGAGGCTCAGTTCGGAAACGGCACCGCCACGTTCATTGCGGAGAACGGAAAGAAGGTGAACGCCGCGGTGGACACGGACTTCCTGTGGACCGGAGAAGTCGGAAGCGCCGGATAGCTCCGGCCGTCCCCACGATCGCCGGCGGCTCCTGGAGCCGTCGGCCCCTGTATCACGGCATCACTAGTGTACCGCCAGGTGCTGCGGCGACGAGCCCGTGCCGTAGGTCCCCTTTGTCGTGAGCGCTCCCGTGCTCGAGTTGATGCCGAACGAGGTGATCGCGCCGTCGCCGGCGTTCGCCACGTACAGGTACGTGCTGGTGGCGTTGAGCACCGCGCCGCCCGGGGTCATCCCGGCGGTATACGTGCCGATCAGTGTGAGGTTTCCGGTGCTCGAATTGATGCTGTAGGCATAGACGCTGCCGGAGGCCATCAGGAATGAACCGGTCGCGTACAGGTGGGTGCCGTCCGAGGTGATGACCAGGTCGCCCATGAACGTCGCGGTGGTCGTGGTGGTAGTCTGCTTCGTGATGACGCCGGTGCTTGAGGCGACAGTGAACGGGACGATGCAATAGTAGGTGAAGCTGTCCACGTAGAGGAATGATCCGCTCGGGCTGACCGCGATCGACCAGGGAGCCGTGCCGGTCGCGTAGTTGGAAATGGCCGTGAGCGCACCGGTGCTCGAATTGATGCTCAGGGCGTAGACGTAGCCGGTTCCACTTACTGTTGCGTAGAGGTGCGCGCCGTCGGGAGTGATTGCGATCGATTCCGGGTGCGTGCCGGTGGCGTAGGTGGCGGGGGAAAGCGCCGTGAGGGCTCCCGTGCTGGAGTTGATGCTGAAGGCGGCGATTGTATTGTTAACGGTGTCCGCGGAGTAGAGGTATTTGCCGCTGGGGGTGATGGCGATTCCTTCCATCTCGGCTCCCGCGGTGCACGATTGCACCAGAGTGAGCGCTCCGCCGCCCCCGATCCGGTACACGTACACGTAGGAGTCTTCACCGGTTACGTAGAGGTAGGAGCGGTCCGGGCTGACTGCGCATCGGTCCGGCGTGTATGACACGGACAGGGTGGCGCTCGAAGCGAGGGAGCCGTCCGTCCCCATGCTGAGTGCCTCGATCGTCTTGCTCCCGTAGTTCATGGAGTACAGGCAGTTCAGGGTCGTCGCGCTGACAGACGAAGAGAATGACGAGTTGCCCGCGGCGTAGGTGGCCATGATCTCGTAGTAGTAGGTGGCGTCGGGCAGGAGGGTCCCCGATTCCACGTAGCTTGTCGACGAACCGCTGTAGACCTGCGTGTAGGAGCCACTCGCGCTGGTGCAGCGATACAACTGGTAGCTCTGCGCGCCCGTCGAGGTCCAGCTTGCCGTGAGCCCGCCCGCGCTCACCGAGCTGAGGGTCAGCCCGGACGGCGTGGTGATGGGATAGTGAATGACGAATGTCGCAGAGGCCGTGCCGGAGTTTGTCATGCCGCTCTTGACCGCGATGGCCGTGAGGGTGAGCGTCGTGCCGTCCGCGGCCACGGGGATGGCCCCCGTGTACTTCGTGGAGGAGGTGGTGGGTACGGTGCCGTTGGCCGTGTAATAGATCGTTGCCCCGCTCGTGGAGTCGGTGATGGTGACGCTCTGGTCGGAGGAATACGTACCCGCGCTCGGGCTGAAGCTCGGCGTGGCGACCTGGCCGTAGGTGATGACATAGGTGGCGGAAGCGGTCGTGGAGTTTGCCATGCCGCTCTTGACCGCGATGGCCGTGAGGGTGATCGTCGTGCCGCTTCCCGCCACGGAGATGGCCCCGGTGTACTTCGTGGAAGAGGTGGTCGGCGTGGTGCCGTTGGTGGTGTAGTAGATCGTGGCCCCGTCCGTGGAGTCGGAAATGGTCACGCTCTGGTCGGAGGAGTACGTGCCGGCACTGGGACTGAAGCTCGGCGTGGAAACCTGGCTGTAGTTGATGACGTAGGTCGCGGTGGCGACGGTGGAGTCTGCCATGCCGCTCTTGACGGCTATTGCATTGATCGTGAGCGTCGTGCCGTCCGTGGCTACAGAGATGGCTCCCCCGTACTTCGTGGAGGAGGCGGTGGGTGTGCTCCCGTCCGTGGTGTAGTAGATCGTGGCTCCGTCCGTAGAGTCGCTGATCGTCACGCTCTGGTCGGAGGAGTAGGTGCCGGCACTGGGACTGAAGCTCGGCGTGGAGACCTTGCTGTAGTCAATAACGTAAGTGGCGCTGGCGACCTCGGAGGCGGTCATGCTGCCCTTCACGGCCATCGCCTTGATGGTGAGCGTCGTGCCGTTGCCGGCAACGGAAATGGCTCCCGTGTATT
>DASRZR010000148.1:0-4664 GCA_035686185.1 Spirochaetia bacterium
TTCGGAAGGATTGCCGTGCCTCTGGCCGGGCCCTACTCGGCGGCGAAGTTCGCGCTGGAAGCCGTGGCGGACGCGTTTGCCATCGAGCTTCACCCCTGGAAGATACGCGTCACGATACTGGAGCCGGGGAACATCGCCACCCCGATCTGGGAGAAGTTCAAGAACCACGGCGCCGCACCGCGGACGGGGAAAGCAGGCAAGACTCGGGGCAAGGGAACGAACCTTTACGGAGACGTGCAGGGTTCCATGCTGAGGCTGGCGGAGTTCTTTTCCCGGTCCGGTCTCACGCCGAAAAGGGTGGCGGAGGTTGTCCACCGTGTCCTGACGGCCCGTCATCCCCACGCGCGCTACCTTGTAGGGTGGGACGCCCGGCTGCTTGGAAGGATTGCTCCGCCGTCGCCGGCCTGGCTGCGGTACTGGGTGATCAGGCGAATCATCGCCCCGAAATAGCCCCGAGATACTGCTCGACTGCCTTCACGGCCTCCCGCACGCCGTCTTCCCCGGCAATCTGCCGGGAGAGCTCCTGAGCGTTTTTCGCATAGGCCGCAGTAGAGGTCACGGCGCGTATCGCATCTGCCAGGAGCCGCGGTGTGAAATGCCTCTGGGCGATGAGGGCGGGCGCCGCCCCCAGGCGCTGCAGGCGTCGGCCCCAGAAAAACTGGTCGTAGAAGTACGGAACCACGATGGAAGGCACGCCGGCTCGGAGCGCCGCGGCCGTAGTGCCGGCACCGCCGTGATGCACCGCCGCCGCAACGCGGGGAAACAGCCATTCGTGCGGGATGCTTTCGAGCGCGTAGACCTGGTCTGATACGGCTGCGCTTTTCATTCCGCCCCAGCCGGAGGCCACCACGGACCGGGCGCCGGCCAGCCGCAGCCCCTCCCGCACCGTCGCCATGGTGTGCTCCGGATCCGAGCCCACCATGCTGCCAAACCCCACGTAGATGGGCCGGGGGGATGCGGCGAGAAACTCCTCCAGTCCCCGGGGAGGCTGCCAGCCCTGCTGCGGACGCGTGAACCAGTACCCGCAGACTCTTGCGGTGGCAGGCCAGTCTGCCGGTGCCGGGATGACGGAAGGGCTGAAGCCGTACAGCCACGGGACCCCGTCCCGGGTCATACGCCCGAGCGGATTCCTCACCTGGAGCGCCGACATGCCGCCCTGGGACCGCCTCCACCTGTTCATTTCCGAGCGAATCGACATCCAGAAGACCTGGAACGCCACGCGACCGCTGATCCTGTTCGCCACAGCGCTCCGCGTGGGGAACTTCGGGACAAAAAGCGTGGGGAAATCCCCCGTAGGATGGTACGGGGCAACGGAGTTCGGTATGCCGGGGATCTTCAGAGCCTCCGCAACCGTGTGACCTGATATCGAAAGCGGAACGTTGTACAGCAGCGCCTCTGCGCCACGACATGCCCGCACCGCATCGCTGTTGAGCTCTTCCACCATTTCCCGGGCAGCCCGAATGAATCCGGCCGCGAGCTTGCCGGGCTTGTCCATGGAGCGCATCCAGGATTGTCCAATATCTCCCGTAATGAACTCGTAGGGGTCGATATTGATGGGGGCAAACTCCATACCATACTCTTCCGCCAGCCCTTTGAACGCGGGAAGGGTCGCCAGCCTTACCTGGTGGCCGGCGGCAACCAGTCCCGCGCCGAGTGCGGCAGACGGTCTTACGTCGCCCTGCGAGCCTATGGCAAATACCGCTAACTTCATCTTCCGATCCTGTCAATTATAAGTATTTCTGGTTACAAGTATTTCAGGAAGTGGTATAGTAACAGTCAGCCGTTTGAGTGTATATTGACCGCGCACGGCTGGCGCCGTGAGGCCGACTCCGGTGGCCCGCGTGAAGCTCGTGCGAAATCGAACCAGCGAGGTAAGCATGAAGATTGAGTCGATCGGGGTACGGCTTCCGAGCAGAAAGGTAACGAACGAGGACATCCTCCAGATGCTCGCGGAGTACAGCCCCGATGCCCCGGCCATACTGGTAAAGACGTACCAGCGGATCGTCCGCGGACTCTTTTCCGCGGCGGGCTCGCAGGAACGGCTGATCAGGGACGAGTCCAAGGGCGAGAAGGCCAGCGAGTTCATCATCGGCGCCATCTCGGACGCTCTTGAAAAGGCAAACCTCAAGCCCACCGACATCGACCTCCTGATCTACTGCGGCGTGGGAAAGGGCTTCCTGGAGCCGGCCAACGCCTACTTCTACGCCCAGAAAATGGGCATGACCGCTTCCTGCTTCGACATTGTTGACGCCTGCATGAGCTGGATCCGGGCGCTGGAGATCTCCTACGAGTTCTTCAAGAGCGGCCGCTACCAGCGCATCATGATTGCCAACGGAGAGTTCAACATCTACCATGGCTTTCCAGACAACTTCAAGATAAAGGACCTTCGGCAGGTAGAGTACACGTTCCCCACCTACACCATCGGGGAGGCAGCCTCTGCCACGATCCTGACCCCGTCTTCCGAGGAATGGAAGTTCATCTACAAGTCCATTCCCGCGCTTGCGGACCTCTGCACCATTCCGCTGGACGGCTACGACAACTTCGTGGAGCCCTCCAAGCGGCTGGGCCGCAACGGTCTGTACAACTTCGTTTCGTACGGCCGCGAGCTGTTCGACGCGGCGCGCAAGTACCTCGCGCCCCTGGTGAAGGAGCTCGTTCCGGACCTGAACTATCCCGACATCTATTTCCCCCACGCGGCGTCGGACTCCGCCTACCTGGCGGCCAGCCGTGACCACAACATCCCCATCGACAAGATGTTCGCCGAGGTGTTCCCGAAGTACGGCAACATCGTCTCCGCAAGCATCCCTGTCGGCATGGACATGGCGCTGCAGTGCGGCAAGCTTCATCGGGGCAGCAAAGTGGTATTCTGTCCGGCCAGCGCCGGGATGGTCTACAGCGCCGTGCAGTTCGTCTACTGACCTTCTCCGCGGCCTGTCACTCCGTCACCCGGGCCCTTTCCCGGCCCGGGACGTTCCTGAACGGCTTGTGTCCCGACATGAACAGGCGCGGAAGCCGGGGCACGATGGCCCGTATGGATCCGGAGACCTCCGGTACGTTCACGGAGGGCACGATCACATCCATGAGCAACAGGTCGAGACGAGCCGCGTTCTGACGGACAAGCTGAAGGGCCTCTGACGAAGAGCCGGCGGCCTCCCTGTTGAAGACCTCCCGGCCGGCTTCCAGATCCTGCACCATTCGGAGTAGTTGGCAGCAACCAGTCGAGCAGCGCCGATGTCCATTCGGGGTGGAACACGCGACCGGGCTTCTGGATCAACGGGCGCGGCATGCGGATCACGGCTCTGGTCTCCCCGTGGCGCGCGGCAAGGAATCCCCGCCTCCTTTGACGCGGTGCTCACGGACTGCACAGGGCAGCACCTCCTCATCGCCCTGTCCAGGTTGACAGCGCCCTGTGGACGTGGGAGGCTGTGGATGAATCAGAAAGTCCGGAGGCATGGCATGTGATCGGCTCGACGCGCAAGGCGCGCATCCGCATTCCTGCCTGCATCGTCGCAGTGCTGCTGGAAAGCTGTCCGCTGCCGTTCATCGACGGTGGAGGCTCCGCCGGCTCCCATCCCGTGGACCCGAGCACGCCCCGGATGACCGCGCCCGTTGCCATCTCCTATTCCGAGCAGGGAGGGAACACGGGAACCATTTCGAACAACGGTTCCCTGACGTGCGGGTTCACAACGACGATCACTCTCTCCACCACCACGGACAACGCAACAATCTACTATACCAGCGACGGGACGGCGATCACCGACTACGCAAAGGCCCACAAGATCAACAGCTCCCATGGCTCGATGACGTTGACCAAGGGCACCTCCCTCCAGACTCTCGGGATCTCCGCCGTGGCGATCGGCCCGAACATGCTGCCCAGCACCACCATGCGGGCCACGGTGAGCGTCAGCCCGTACCCGGTCCTTTCCGTGGCGTGCGACAAGGCTTCCGTGACCAAGAACGGCGGAGCGGCAACGTTCACGATCTCGGCTTCCGGCGTGGCGGCGAGCCCCGTCACGGTCAGGCTTCTGACTGGCGGCACGTATTCCTCCGCCAACCTGGCGGGGCTTCCGGCGGCGAATGCTCAGACCACCGCGACCCTCCCGGCCTCCGCGACTACCGTCACGCTGCCCGTTACCGTCACGGAGAATAATGACGACGTTGACGATACGGTTACCCTGACGGTGGAACCGGACACGGCTTCCCCGCAGACCTACATGGTTGGCGCCCCATCCGCCGCGACGCTGATCCTGCTGAACTCTGCGGCTCCGGCCGGTGCGCCGTCGACACCGGTCTCCAGCACCGGCGCCTTCATCAACGAGGCCCAGCGCTCGGCCGGCTTCAGCCTGACCGTGGGCGGCCTCTCCGCCGCGGGGGCGGAGGCAGGCTACACGCTGACTCTTCTCATGGACGGCTCGCCGCTTGTCAGCCACACGCTTACCGCGGGCGAAGTGACTTCGGGGTTTGCTTTCTCGATTGGCGCCGCAACCAACCTGGGGGCGGACGGGTCAAAGAGCTTCTCCGCCCGGATAGTTGACGCGGCAGGAAACGTGGGGCCCGCCAGCTCGGGTCTTGCGGTCACACTGGACACCACGCCACCTTCCGGGTACTCGGCGACGATAGCCGCTCCTTACGTCATCGCCGCAAATGTCGTGTCGGTACCGATC
>DASRZR010000149.1:0-5715 GCA_035686185.1 Spirochaetia bacterium
ATCTATGTGCACGATCTGGAAGGCGTCACGGAACCCGCCGGGCACCTTCACCAGCGTGTTGGCCCGGTTGGGGCACACCTCCACGCATTTCATGCACAGCGCCCGGCAGCCAAGGCACCGGCTGCCCTCCACGCCGCAGAAAACGCCGTGAACGTCACCGGCCGGGGCGCTGGTCCGCCGGCGGTCACGCGCGCGGCGCAGCCCCGCCACGTCCTCCGCCGGCAGCGGCCACGCGGGGAACCTCGTCCCGCCCTCCCGCGCCGCAATGGCGTCCACGGCGCGGCGCGCGGAGGCGATGGCCCGCACGATGGTGGCCGCGCCCTCTGCCGCGTCCCCCAGGAGGAACACACCGGGGACGTCGGTTTCCTGGGTCACCGGGTCCACCCGGGGCGGGCGGCGGTCGGCCCCCGCCGAAGACGACGGAAGGCCGAGCCGGGCCAGCGCGGCCGCATCCACTTCCGCGCCAAGCGCGGTGATCACGGTGTCTGCCGGCAGCGTCTCCGTGGCGTCCGTGGCAACGGGGCTCGGCCGTCCGGAGGCATCTCTCGGCCCGAGTGCCATCACGCGGCAGGAAAGGCCCGAGCCGGGAGACCAGGATGCCGGTGCGCGCAGGAAGAGGAACTTCACCCCTTCCTGCCGGGCGGAAACGATCTCCTCATGGGAGGCCGGCATCTCCTGCTCCGTGCGGCGATACACGATCCGCACCTCGGAGACGCCGGGGCATCTCAGCGCGGCGCGCGCGGCATCCATCGCGGTGTCTCCCGCGCCGATGACGGCCACGCTTCGGCCCAGCTTCAGGGCCTTGGGATCCGCCCGGAACTCCCGCAGGAACGACAGCGCGTCCCGCGCGCCGGGGATCCCGGCGGAGCGGTGCGCTTCGGCCCCGATGCCGGCCAGCACGTAAGCGTACCCGCCGGCCCTGAGCTCCGTCGCCGTGCGGCCGCCGTCCCCGAAATGGAACACCACGCCGACATCTTTCAGAAGCGCCACGTCCTTCTCGATGGCGCCGACCGGGATCCGGAACCCCGGCAGCAGGTAGCGTACGATCCCGCCGGCCTCTTTCTCACGCTCGAAGACGTGGACCTCGAACCCTTCCCGTTGCAGGAACGCGGCGGCCGAAAGCCCGGCCGGCCCCGCGCCTACCACCGCGGCCTTGATCCCGCGGCTGGCTGCCAGGTGGGACCGGTGAAGCCCTTCCCGGCGGAACTCCTCGAAGCCGCTTTCCGCGGTCATCCGCTTCACGTCGCGGATCTGGACCGTTCCTTCCCAGTCCATGCGCGTGCAGTTCTGCATGCACTGGTGATCACAGAGATAGCCCGTCATGAACGGCAACGGGTTTCTGAGGTACACCGCCTGGAACGCTTCCGCCATCTTTCCGGCCCCGGCCAGGTGCACGTACTCGGGGACATCCTGGTGGATGGGGCACGTGATGAGACACGGCGCGGTGAAGCAGTCGAACAGCGGCAGGCCGCCGGGCACGTTTACCTTGGCGGTCCCCCGGGATTCCTTTCGCGCCGGCTCGGCATTCCGCGCGGCCAGCGCCGCCTGGTGGATCCGGGCCGCGTCCACCCGGGGCAGGCCCCAGGAACCCGCGTGGGCTTCCGAGATCTCCGCCATCTCCTTGAGCCGGGCGTACCCGCCCGGCTTCAGCAGGTCTGTGGCAACGGTGACAGGCCGGATGCCGGCGTCCAGGATGCCGGCGATGTTCCAGGCGGCCGCTCCGCCGGAGAAGGAAAGCGGCAGCTCGCCCTGGAACTCCGTGGCCAGGAGGTCCGCCAGCGTGATCGTGAGCGGGTACAGCGCCCGGCCCGACATGTACATCTCCCCGCCGGGGAGCACGCCGCGGTTGTTGACCGCCGCCAGCGTGTTGGAGAGCTTGGCACCGAAGTGCCGGCCTTCCTTGCTGCCCAGCGCCCGCAGGCGCCGCAGCATGGGCACGGCGTCGGCATACTGCAGGTCCTTGGCAAAACCTTCCGGCTTCAGCGTCACCGAGCCGTATCCCAGCCCGTCCAGGATCTCTCGCGCGCGGTCGTGGCCGAGCAGCGTGGGGTTCAGCTTGACCAGCGTGTCCAGCTTCTTCTCGGTGAGCATGTAGGCGCAGATGGACTCGATTTCCCCCGGCGGGCAGCCGTGCATGGTGGAAAGGGTCACCGACGCGCACAACCGGGCCGGGACAGCGCCCGGCAGGTCACGGACGGCGGCGCGGCGCGCCTCCCACGCGGTGCCGGCGAGGAACGTCGGGTCCGTGATGACCCGCGCCATCTCATCGCGGAACCGCTGGAACGCCGGCTCCCGGGAGGAGTCCATGAGCCGGCTGATGAACCGGTCCATCTTCTCCGTCTTGATGCCGGCCAGGTCGTAGCCCACGCTCATGTTGAAGAGAAACGAATCCCCCGGGGCTCCCTGCAGCGCCGTGAGCAGGTGCAGGGCCATCCAGGCCTTCAGGTATTCCTCGTAGGCCTGGTCCAGGCTCAGCTCTGTGGACCACTCCACGTTGTAGCCCTCGTCGGCAGCATCTATGCACGGCTTCTCGATGACGAGGGAGTCCAGCTTCTGGACCGTCTTCAGCTCGAAGTAGCGGCCGCCGGACAGCCACGCGGCAATGATGTTCTGCGCAAGCTGCGTGTGAGGACCGGCAGCGGGCCCCACCGGGTTGCCGGCGGAGGAGGAGAAGATCGGGGCAGAGGCGGCCCGACCCGTGGACGCGCCGCCGGCGGCCGCCCCGGGCCGCCAGAAGTGGTCTCGGGAAATGTCGAAGATGGAGTCCTTGGCGCGAAGCTCCGCCGCGCAGCGCAGAAGGAGATCCCCAAAGGGGATCATCCGCATCTTGTCACTCATGTGCGAGCATCGTAGCGCGAAGCCCCCGAGTTGTCCAAAAAAAACTTCGCGCGCAATAGTGGTTGACGGCCGCCTCATCGTGCGATACAGTCTTAGTGTACTATTCAGGTAGGTGACTTTGGAGGAGCAACGGTGACAGACAGGACAGGAAGCGAAAGCGCAGGCCCCGTGGTCGAGCTTTCCGGAATCACGTTCGGGTACGGCAGAAAGAAGCTGTTTTCGAATCTCGACCTTACGCTGCACGCCGGCACGATCTACGGCCTCCTGGGCAAGAACGGCGCGGGAAAGACGACGCTCCTGAAGATCATCTGCGGGCTTCGCATCGCTCAGGAAGGGAGCGCGCGGGTGCTGGGCCACGACTCCGCGCGAAGGCCCGCCGGCATGCTGGAGGACCTCCTGTTCATCCCGGAGGACCTGTCAGTCCCGCCGCTCCTTCCGGCCGTCTACCAGCGGCTGTACGCGCCGTTCTATCCGCGCTTCAGCCACGAGGCGCTCGCCTCCCACCTGTCCGAGCTGGAGATCCCGACGGACAGGAAGCTCTCCGAGCTGTCCTACGGCCAGAAGAAGAAGTTCCTCATCGCGTTCGGCCTGGCCTCCCGGTGCCGGCTCCTGCTGATGGACGAGCCTTCCAACGGCCTGGACATCCCGTCCAAGAGCCAGTTCCGCCGGCTCCTGGCCGGCGCCGGTGGCGACGAACAGGTGATCCTCGTGTCCACGCACCAGGTGAGAGACATGGAGAACCTGATAGACCCCATCATCATTCTCGATGAGGGCAGGATCGTCTTCCAGCAGGCCATGAAGGACGTGGGAAGCCGGCTCGCGGCCCGCATCGAGAGCGCGGAGCCGGCGGACACGGGCGCGCTGTACGCGGAGAAGACGCTGGGAGGCTGGGCAGTCCTTCGGGAGAACTCCGGCGGCGAAGAGACAGGGGTGGACCTGGAGACGCTGTTCAACGCGGTCACCGCCCCGGGCAGCCGGGTGCGCGCGCTGTTCGACCCCGCGCCCGCGGGGAAGGGAGCCTGACCATGGACCGGATCACGAACGTGCTGAACCCCCGGCGCCTCGGGCGCCTGTTCCTGCGCGAGCTCGCGGTAAGCTACCGCGGCGTGCTCGTGGCAGCCGCAGCCGCGGCCGGTGCCATCATCGTGGTGTCCGCGGTCAGCTCCCTGGTCCTGGCCGCCGGCGGCGCGCCCGCCGGCTCGGTGCAGGGCAACCACTACGAGGGCTTCTTCGGGCTGCTGCTGTTCGTGGGCGGGTGCATCGTCACCAGCCTGGCGTTCCGTGAAGTCTGGCAGCCGGGTGGCGGGATCGCGTACCTGAGCCTGCCCGGCTCGCCGCTGGAGAAGCTTGCCGTGAAGCTGCTGCTCACCTCGGTGGGATATGCGGTCGGCTCCCTGGCGTTCACGGCCGGGGTGGGCGCGGCCAGCGAGGCGCTGGACCGGCTGGTGTTCGGCGTCGGGCACGGATTCTTCAACCCGTTCTCCGCGGAGGCGCTGCAGGCCGCGGTGCGCTACCTCGTCGTGCAGGCGTTCTTCCTGCTGGGGTCCATCTGGTTCCGCAAGCTCGCGTTCGTGAAGACGGTGCTGTGGCTCCTCGTGGCCGCCGTGGTGCTGGCCATCCTGGCGGGCATCGCGATGCGGATCGCCGTGGGGCCGCGGCTCGCCGCCATGGGCAACGGCACCGGGCGAGTGGGCGGCTGGATGCTCCAGCTCGGCGGAGGGGGGTACCAGAACCTGTTCGCGCCGGGTTCCCGCGGCTACGCGGGGGCGGAGGTGTTCAAGGTGGTCGCCGAGGGACTGCTCATCGCGCTGGCACCCGCCTCCTGGGTGGCGGCGTACTTCCGGCTCCGCGAGGCCGAGGTGTAGGGTGGAGTTCCGGGACCGGCAGGCCATCTACCTGCAGATCGCCGACTTGCTGTGTGAGACCATCCTGTCCGGCGGCTGGAAGCCCGGGGAACGCATCCCCAGCGTCCGGGAGACCGCGGAGGCAAGCGAGGTGAACCCCAACACCATCACGCGGACCTACGCGTGGATGGAAGAGCGCGGCATCATCAGGAACCAGCGAGGCGTGGGCTACTTCCTGGCCCCGGACGCCTACGAGCGGGTCCGCGGCCTGCAACGGGAGATCTTCCAGCGCCGCGAGCTGCCGCGCGTGTTCCGACTCATGGACCTGCTTCGCATCAACTTCGACGAGCTGCGCCAGATGTACAAGGCGTACAAGGAGACTTCCCGGTGAGAACAAGCACGGTGGTGGTGGCGGGGGCGCTCGGGGCCGTGATCCTGCTGATCGTGGCATTTGCCATTTTCGTTTCCCTGAGCCTGTAGCCCCAGGCGTCCGGCATGGCATACTCCCGTCCATGACGGGACGCGAACGCGTGCTTTGTGCCATACGGGGAGAGGCGGCGGACTCCCTGCCCCACCTCTCCATCACGATGATGAAGGCGGCGGACGAGATCGGCGTGCCCTACCGGACGTACGCCATGGAAGCGGATGCCCACGTCCGCGGCCAGCTCGCCGTGAGCCGCGCCTACGACATCGACCACGTGTCCGGCATCTCGGATCCGGCCGTGGAGGCGGCGGACCTGGGCGCCACGGTGATCTATCGCGAAGATTCGCCGCCGGCCATCGACGACGGCGCACCGCTCCTGCAGGAGCCCGCGCACCTGCTCCGGCTGAAGGTTCCCGATCCCGGCTCCACGCCCCGGATGAGCAAGCGCCTGGAGGTCATCGCCAGGCTGAAGAGGGAGAGCCGGGGAGACAAGGCGGTGGAGGGCTGGATCGAAGGACCGATCGCCGAGGCCTGCGACCTTCGGGGCGTGAGCCGTATCATGATGGATTTCTTCGACGCGCCACAGTTCGTGCGGGACCTCGTGGAGTT
>DASRZR010000150.1:0-10023 GCA_035686185.1 Spirochaetia bacterium
CGTATGATTGGCCAGGTCGATTTCCGCCAGTGACTTCGGCCCGGTGGTGATGACGTCCCCGGGCCCTATCGTGTCTCCGACGGCCGCCGGGCGCGAGCCGCCGGCCCCGTTCACGGTGACATCGCCTTCCGTGTAGACCAGCGTGCCGTTCAGGGCAAAGGCCTGCCCGCCCACCGAGAGCAGGAGTACTCCCATGACACCCAGCGCAACCCGCATGGGGTGGAAGGTACTCTCGGCGTCCCGCTGGCGGCTACCTGCAAACGGCAGCCTTTCCCCGAAAGGGGCCGTGCCTACAACAGGTAACCCCAGGTCTGGAGCAGGTCGCCGTCCTTGTGCCACCGCTCCCCGATGTCCGTGCGGTAGAACATGTTGGGGATGATGATGTTCTTCACCCGGTTGTACGCTTCCCGCCGGGCATCGTCCATGGTGGAGCCGGACCCCGTCACCACCATCACGTAGCCGGAGTTGCCCGTGAGGCGCCAGTCCCCGTCCACCAGCTTGATGTCGCAGGGGTGGATCCCCTCGCTCATCGGCTTTCGGAAGATCACCACCGCGTCCTCGCTGAACTTGTGGAACGCATCCGAGTCCAGGAACGGGAACGGGGGCACGGCAATCACCACGCAGACCTGGAAACCGCGCTTGCCCCGGAGCGTGAACGGCGTCCCTCGCGCCAGCGCGGTGAGCAGGTCGGACCACCGGGAAAGCACGCCCTCGATCTGCAGGTTGATCGTGGGATAGCCGAAGCGGCAGGTGAACTCCAACGGGAAGATGCCGCGGGAGTTCGCAATGCAGTTGATGTCGATGTAGCCGGTGTAGTGCACGGCGGCCAGCCGGTCCCGCATCTTGTACAGCGTCTGCTGGAACAGCGTGCTGGAGCCATGCCAGAACCCGGACGTGCCCATCTCTCCCGTCTGCGGACCGATGTCGTCGTTGAACATCCGCTTGTGCTCGAAGTTCACGAACACGGGGTGCAGGAAGTCCGTGCCGTTGAAGAACGCGCCGACGGCTACCTCCACGCCGGAGGCGTACTTCTGAAGCTGGAAGCTCTTGATCTTGGTGCTCCAGCCGTTCTTGTAGTGCTCCAGCATGGTGAGCACGTCCAGGCCGTCCTCCTCCTGTCCCACGAAGGAGAGCACCTTGTCATTCTGCGCCCGGCCGCTGGGCTTCACCACGTAGCGCCCCGGCGTGGACTTGATGAAGGCAATGGCCGCGTCGAAGGAGTCGAACTCCCACCGGGGCAGGATGGAGATCCCGGCGGCTCGCATCTCCTCCTGGCCGAAGTCACGGTCCATCTCCAGGCGGTCCGTGTACGGTGTGCCGCCGATCACGCACTTTCCCTCCGCCCGAAGGCGGTCGGCCAGCGCCCCGAACTCGCAGTCGTCGAAGACGATCACGTCCGCCCAGTCCCGGCTGTCCTCCCAGCGGTCCACCTTTTCCACGAAGCCGTCCGCCACGTCCCGTTCGGACTTCATCATGATGTGGTAGCGGACCTCGTTTCCTTCCTTTTTTACTTCCCAGGCCAGGTCCTGGATCAGCCCCCACTTGGAGATGAACAGGAACCGCTGGGGCCGGGGCTCGCGGGAGGAGGGACCGAGCAGAGGCGTGGAGGCAACGGCCTCCGGGGGGAACAGGGACGGCTGCGGCGCCGGCAGCGCGGACGGCGTTTCGTGTGGCGCAGGCTCCGGCGAGGAAGGGCCGGCCTCTCCGGAGGAAGAAGCGGCGCCCGGCGCGGCGGGGGAAGGAGTGGGAGCGCTGCCCTTGGCACCGTTTTTCCTTCCGTTTCCCCGGTCGTCGCTGGACATCGTGAAGGGAACATAGCCCAACCCGCGGGCTGTCGGCAAGGCCCGTCTTTGTGTACATTGGGGCCCGTGGCATCCAGTCGAGGGCTTCGCATGATCCCGGTGCGGGGAAGCACCGAGAAGAGCGTCCACCATCTCGATCCCTCCCGCCTGCAGGCGGTGCGCGTCACGCAGAACGTGGAGGTGGCGCCGGGGATCTACCGCCTTTCGTTTCCCCGTCCGTGGGAGTTCATCCCCGGGCAGTGCCTTGCGCTCACCATGGACCCGCGCCGGCCCTCCCGGTTCTACAGCATCGCCAGCGGAGCCGCGGAGCCGCTGGTGGAGGTCCTGTACGACCTGGTGCCGGACGGGGAGCTGACGCCGCGCCTGGCCGTGCTCGCGCCGGGGGACGAGGTGTTCTGCTCCGCGCCGTTCGGCGCGTTCCGTGACGTGGAAGGGCCGTCCTGCTGGATCGCCACGGGCACGGGGATTGCCCCGTTCGTGTCGATGGCCCGGAGCCGCGGCGCGGCCGGGAAGCTTCTCCTGCACGGCAGCCGCAGCATCGCGGGCCTCCTGGAGAAGCAGATGTTTGCCTCCCTCCTGAGGGACCGCTACGTCCCCTGCTGCACCCGGGAGGCCGCGGAAGGGGTCTTCCCCGGTCGGACCACGGCGTGGCTGGCGGACAGGCGGTTGCCGGCCGCCGAGCGGTTCCTGCTCTGCGGCAACAGCGAGATGGTGGTGGAGGCGCGGGACATCCTGATAGGCCGAGGCGTGCCGTTCGCGGACGTGGTGGCCGAGATCTACTTCTGACCGCATCGGACGGGAGCGAATGAAGGAAAGCCTCGTGGGCGCCACCCGGGAGCGTCTCACGGAAGCGGCCGTGGCGGCCGGGCTGCCGGCTTACGCCGGCCGCCAGGTCGCGGACTGGATCTACCGGAAAGGCGCCACGGACTTCGACCAGATGACGAACCTCTCCCGCGCCGGCCGGGCCGCCCTGGCGGAGCGCTGGGAGATCGGGCTGTCATCGCCGGTCAAGGTCCGTGAGTCCGCGGACGGAACGAAGAAGTACCTGTTTGCCTGCCACGGCGGGTTCGTGGAGGCCGCGTGGATCCCGGAAGAGGATCGCGGCACGCTCTGCCTGTCGGTGCAGGTGGGCTGCAAGATGGGCTGCCTGTTCTGCATGACCGGCAAGCAGGGTTTCCAGGCGCACCTCGGGGCCGGGGAGATCCTCAACCAGTACCTGAGCCTGCCCGAGCGCGCCCGCGTGACCAACATCGTATACATGGGCATGGGCGAGCCGCTGGATAACCTCGCCAACGTGCTGGACAGCCTGGAGGTGCTGACCTCCGACTATGGACCCGGCCTGAGCCCGACGCGCGTCACCGTGTCCACGGTGGGCCTCCTGCCCGCCATGAGGACGTTCCTGGATTCCACGCGGTGCCACCTCGCGGTGAGCCTTCACACGCCGTTCGAGGAGGAGCGGCGACGGCTCATGCCGATCGAGAACGTGCACCCCCTGGCGGAGGTGCTGGCGGAGCTGCGATCCCGACGCGAACGCGGCCAGCGGCGCGTATCCTTTGAGTACATCGTGTTCGGCGGGTTGAACGATACGCCGCGCCACGCGAAAGAGATGGGGCGCATCCTCAACGGCATCCGCTGCCGGGTGAACCTCATCCCGTTCCATGCCATCCCGGGAACCCCTCTTGATCCGAGCCCGCGCGGGAAGATGGAGGAGTTCCAGGCGCTCCTTCGCGAGCGGGGGCTTCTCACGACGATCCGCCAGTCCCGCGGCCAGGACATCGAGGCCGCCTGCGGCCTGCTCTCCACACGGGAGCTCGTCCGCTCCCGCGGGGGATCCGGGGAGTGACGGCGCCTCCGCGCATCCACCTCTCGCCGTTGCTCTCGATCCCCTTTGCCACCATCGTGTACGCCCTGAGCGGAGCCGTGGTCGGCGTGAGCGCGTTCCCCTCCGCCGTGGCGGTGATTCGCGCCGCGAGCCTCCTTGCCGCGCCTCTTTCCCCGGGCCGCCTCCTCCTGTTCTGCGTGCTCACCGGCGGCGCGCTGTACCTGTTCTTCCTCTGCGGCCTCCTCCTCACCGGGCTTCTCATGCGCGCGCTGTCCCCGGCGGTGAGGCCCGGGAGGCATCCGCTGTTCTCCGCTGCCGGGGTGTTCTGGATGGCGATGAACGGGGTGCAGGCTATTGCCGTTCGGCTGTTCCTGCCCGCGGTGCCTGGCGGTTACCTGCCCTCCCTGTACTACCGGCTGGCCGGCTGCCGTATCGGTCGGGACGTGTGGATCGTGGGCGCCACGATCCTGGACCCGCACCTGGTGACCATCGGTGACGGAACGATCGTGGGCGGAGAGGCTGTCATCTCGCCGCACATCGCCGGCGGAGCGGACCTCACGTTCGGGCCCATCCGCATCGGCAGGGACTGCCGCATCGGCGCGCACTCCGTGATCTGCGCCGGTTCGGTGGTCGGGGATGGAGCTACCGTGGGCATCCGGGCTTTCCTGAGGAAGGGCAGCCGGGTGGCACCGGGCGCGGTGGCAGCGGCGGTGGGGGGGCTTGCGCCGAGGGACGTCGTGGAGCTGGAGGCAGGCCGCGGGGGACGCGCGGGAGCGCGAGGCGCTCCCCGGCCGCGGCGGCAGACCCGGCTTACGCCTTGAGGATCTTTTTCACTTCCCGGGCTACCGCCTGTCCCAGCGCGCGGTGGACCGGAGCGTCGTAGTGCAGGCCGTCCTTCTCCGAGCAGCGGCCCACGCTGCCGGCATCGAAGAACGCGCAGCCGCGCTCCTTTGCCAGCGCCGCGTACAGGGGGCCGAGCATCCGTGACTTCTCGGGGCCGCCCTGGAACATCTGCGCGAACTCCGTGAGCGTGCCCAGCGGGACCGGCGCCATGAGCAGGACCGGGGGCGCCTTGGCCCGGCTGCCCGCGGCGCTGGAGGCGACGATGTCCAGCAGCACGCCGGCTCCCCGCGCGATGTCCACGGGCGGCGCCGAGTAGCGCATCTTCAGGTCATTCGTCCCGAGCATGAGGATCACCAGGTCCAGCGGCGCCTGGCTCTCCAGGCAGGGCAGGAGATGGCGGCGGCCCATCTTGTCCCCTTCCACCGGGTCTTCCCACACGGTGGTGCGGCCATTCAGCCCTTCCTCGATGACGTGGTAGCCGGCACCGAGCTCCGCCTGCAGCACGCCCGTCCAGCGCACGTCTCGAGGAAACCGCTCGCCGGTGGCGGGGTTGTAGCCCCAGGTGTTCGAATCTCCGAAACAGAGTATTTCGTACATCAGAACACAAAGGGTATCACGCTCTTGCGCTCCCGTGGATAGTCGTTGAAGGTGGCCTCGTACCAGCGCCGGTTGGCCCATGCCCGCGGCACGAGGTTGGCCATGGTGAACACGGCGAACGCCAGGCCCGGCAGGGACCACGTGGCAAGCGCCCACCCGCACCACTGCGTGATCTCCCCGAAGTAGTTCGGATTGGAGACGTACTCCCACAGGCCGCCGCGCGGGATCTTGTACCCGACCTCCCCGGGGGCGCGCAGGTGGCGCAGGTCCCGGTCCGCCCACACGTGCGTGGCAAACCCGGCCGCAAACAGCGCGATGCCGATGCAGACGCGAAGGCCGGAGATGAATCCGCCGTCCGTGAGGGACGGCGTGGCGGCCAGGAACGTGCCGTTGGCGTAGCCGTTGAGGCTGTTGAAGATGAACGCAAAGGCCACCAGCAGGAGCGGGAACCGCCGGGACGCGCCTCCCCGCATCAGCACCGGGAACAGGCAGGTGCGGTACAGGTAGTGCACCTCCCACAACGCCAGCAGGAGCAGGGTAAGGGGCCCCACCTTCTGGCCGCTTGCCAGCACCGTAAGCCCGATGACCAGCAGGGCCGGGGCCTCCATCACCATCCAGCCGGCACGGGCGGTGAGGGAGGGTCCCCACCCGTCCCGGAAGTGCCTCCCGTACGGGGCGCTTATGAAGAACAGCAGGGTGGCCACCACGGGTGCGGAGATGAAGATGACGAGCAGCGCGATCGTTTGAAGCATAGGCTACCACAGCACTATACCAGCCTTGGCTGGCCGTCGGCAACATCCGGCGGCAGTGTGTTTTCCCGCGTGCGCGCTTGACGTTTCCGCGGGTTCCTTGTATAGTCTATATGACTATAAATGGTAATATAGTCATAGAGGTTATATGCCAAAGGCTTTCAGTGACACGGAACGGAAGCGGATCACCGCGCGGCTCATCGCAAGCGGAAAGCGGCGCATCAACCAGATGGGCATTCGTCACCTCGTGGTGGATGACGTGGCCCAGGACGCCGGCATTTCCAAAGGCAGCTTCTACTCGTTCTTCCCGTCGCGGGAGGATTTCATCCTCAGCGTCCTGGAGGCGTGGGAGACGGAATACCGCGGGGAGCTCCTCCGCCAGATCACGGAGGGCGGCGGCTCGGCCCGGGAGCGCCTGGAACGCTTCTTCCTCGGGGCGTTCGAGATCCTGGAACGGGAGCCGGGCCTTGCGAACGTTCGGCAGAAGGAGATCCAGGCGATCATCGACCGGCTGCCGCCGGAGCGGATCGCGGCGCACCAGGCGAGGGACAGCGAGGTGTTGACGGAGGCCTTCCAACGCTGGTCCCGCCACGGCCTGCTGGCCGCGGACCTCTCGGAAGCATTCCGCGGACTGGTGCCCGCGCTGTTCTCCATCGCCATCCACCGGGAGGACTTCCCTCCCGGCACCTACGCGCCGGCGGTACGGCTCATCGCGCAATCGCTCGCGTTGAAGATCGCTTCCACCGCAGCGGGAAAGGGCCGCTTATGACCGATCAATCGCTTGCCATCTCCACGCGTGGCTTGGCCAGGAACTACGGCGACGTTGCCGCCGTGGCCGGCATAGACCTGCACGTGCGCCGGGGAGAGATCTACGGCTTCCTTGGCAGGAACGGGGCCGGGAAGACCACGACCATCCGCATGCTCCTGGGCCTTGTGAAGCCCAGCGCCGGCACTATCTCCCTGCTTGGCTCGTCCCTGGACGATGACCGCCGCGCGGTCCTCTCCCGGATCGGCTACTTCGTGGAGTCTGCCGCCGCGTACCCTCACCTCACGGTGCGGGAGAACCTGGACATCCAGCGCCGGCTCACCGGCTCTCCGCCCGCTGCCGTTGACCGGGTGATGGACCTGCTGAGGCTCCGTGAGTACCAGCGGCGGACCGCCTCCCGTCTCTCGCTGGGCAACCGGCAACGGCTGTCCCTGGCCCGGGCCCTCCTGCACGCCCCCGAGCTGCTCGTCCTGGACGAGCCGGCGAACGGGTTGGATCCCGCGGGCATCGTCGAGATACGCGCGCTGCTGCGCCGGCTGTCGGACGAGGAGGGCGTCACGGTTTTCATGTCCAGTCACCTGCTGGACGAGGTGGAACAGCTCGCCGACCGCGTGGGAATCATCCACGACGGGCGCCTGGTGGAGGAAGTGGACTGCCGGCTCCTGCCGGCCGAGGAAACGCTGGAAGAGCACTTCCTTCGATTGACAACGGAAAGGCTGAAGGGAGAAACGCAATGAGCATCGCCACGGTCCTGGGGACGGAGCTCCTGAAGCTTCGTCGCAGCCGCATCACGTGGATCACGTTCGCCGTCTACGCGGCCATGGCGGCCGTGGCCGGGCTCTTCCAGTGGATGATGAAGGACCCGTCGGCCGCCCGTACCCTGGGCCTGATGGGCCAGAAAGCCACGCTGGCCTTCGGCGGGCAGCCGGTGGACTGGCCCACGTTCCTTGGTTTCATCGTCGAGATGGGCGGGCTTGGCGGCCTGCTGATGAGCGCGGTCATCGCCGCCTGGGTGTTCGGACGGGAATACGCCGAAGGAACGGCAAAGAACATGCTGGCGCTTCCCGTGCCGCGCTGGCATTTCGTGGCGGCAAAGATCGTCGTGTGCGCGCTGTGGCTGGGCCTGTTGACCGCGTGGATGCTGGCCGCCGCGGTGATTGCCGGCGCGCTCATCCAGCTCCCGGGGCTCACGGCCTCGGTCCTGGCATCCACCGCCGGCCGCCTGTTCGGGCTGGCCGCCATGTGCCTGGCCTGCGCTCCCCTTGTGGCGTGGGTGGCGGTGCAGACGCGGGGATACTTCGGGCCGCTGGGGTTTGCCATCGGGACGCTCGTCCTGGCGTCCGTATTCGGCCACACCGGCTGGGGACCCTGGGTGCCATGGTCGATCATCGGCCTGTGCTCCGGGGCGGCGGGACCGGTCACGGGGCTCGGCGCCGGGAGCGCCGCCGTGGTAGCCGGGACATTCGTGCTCGGGACCGCGCTGACGCTCGGTCACGAGATGGGAGCTGACAACGCGCAGTGACGGCTACGCCGGCGAGTCGTCCTTCGGCATGGCGCCCGGGGCCAGTGGTCCCACGCGGAACTTGAAGCACTTGCCCGTTCCCAGCCTCGCGGTGAGCTCCGCGCGCAGGTCGTAGGGAGCGTAGCCCACGTACTGGATGCGGAACGCGCCCCGCGCGTCCCGGTAGCCCAGCGCGAAGCGGCCGGGGACTCCCACTCGCACCAGTCGGTCAATCTCCGCGGAAACCAAGGGGTGGGTCTGTGCCCTGTCGAAGCCGCGCAACAGCCATGGCGCGCCGGCCGAGACCGACGGCAGTGATTCAGCGACTTTTTTCAGCATTGCGCTACAGTGTAGCACACCGGCCGGCCGTGTACATCTGCGGGAATCGTCCCGCGCTTCCGCGTGCCCCGGTGCGGGCCGCGGGGCTACACGGCCCCGTCGGCGAGGAGCTGGTCCAGCACCCTCTTCAGGGCGTCGGAGATCGGCGCCAACGGAAGACGGACCTCCTCCGATCGGATCAGTCCTTTCCTGGCCAGCAGGTATTTCAGGGGCCCGGGGTTGGGCTCTCGGAACAGGAGCGGGATCACCCGTGAAACCGTGTTCCACTCCTTCAGCGCGTCGCGGTGATTGTTCTCCCGCACCAGACGGCACACGGAGACGAACCGCTCCGTCTGCACGTGCGCGGCCGCCAGGATTCCTCCGTTGCCGCCGCTCACGAGGTTGAAGTAGAACAGCACGTCTTCCCCCGTCAGAACAGAGAAGGCGGGGTCACGCTCCCGAAGCAGCTCGATGGACTGGCCCACGATGCCGCAGGAGTCCTTGATACCTGCGATGTTCGGGAGCCGCGACAGGCGCAGGATCGTCTCGTTCTCCACGTTGCGCCCGGTCCGGTAGGGGATGTTGTAGATCAGGACCTTGCGGTCCGTGGACTCCGCGATGCAGCGGAAGTGCTCGTAGATCCCCTGCTGGGACGGCAGGTTGTAGTACGGCGAGGTGACCAGGAACCCTTCCACGGGGTAGCGGGAGAACGCCTGCACGGCATGCAGCGCCTTCCTCGTGCTGGCGGCGCTGATCCCCACGTAGACCGACACCGCCGTGCCCGCGCATTCCAGCGTGGCCTCCACGATCCGGGCCGCCTCTTCCTCTTCGACGGTGGGCGCCTCTCCCGTGGTCCCCACGGGGACAATCCCGCTGATGCCGGAGCCGCGGTAATGGGTCACCAGGCGCCGGTAGGACTCGAAGTCCACTTCGCCGTGGAGAAACGGTGTGACCAGCGGAATGTAGACGCCCTGGAGGGACGCGGCCATGTATCCTCCCTTGGAGACTATCGTATACTGTGCCCCGAGACGCCGCGTCCAGACGGGGGAAGGAGCATTCACCATGCCGGAAGATCCACTTGCTGCCATGTCACAGATAGACCCGCAGGCCGTGCAGCGCATGCGAGGCATCGATGAATGGGTGTTTGCCGATGGCGCGTTGAGCCGGAAGGTCAAGCTGCTGATGGCGATGGCCTTCGATGCGGCCGATGGGGCCCCGGGCGGGGTTCGGGGCCTCGCCCACCGCGCAATGACGGCGGGCGCCACGAAAGAAGAAATCGGTGAGACCCTGCGCGTGGCGTGGCTGATGAAGGGGGTAGGCAGCCTTTACATCGCCTCCGAGGGGCTGAAGGACCTCGCGCGGTAGGTCTCGCGCCACCGCCGCCGCCGTGCCACGGGGGTGAGCTTCCCGTCCTGGGCACACCGTATTACTCTATGCTCATGGAAGTATCCGACCTCCTGAAGGCGCTCGCCGACACGAACCGGCTGCGGATCCTCAACCTGCTTCACGAGCAGACGCTGTGCGTGTGTGACCTGGAGGCGATCCTGGAGCTCAACCAGTCCAACCTGAGCCGTCACCTTTCCAAGCTCAAGCAGGCGGGAATCGTTTCGGCCCGGAAGGAAGCG
>DASRZR010000151.1:0-9820 GCA_035686185.1 Spirochaetia bacterium
CATCATTGAGCGCTACGGTCGTCGCGTTCGCGTCCGGAATCAGCGTGATCCCTCCGTTGCCAGTCACCGCCGCCCCAAGGGCTAGCGTGTTCGCCGTGATGGCCACCGTCGAGGTCCCCGCGTTGATCGTGCCCGCCGCACTGCTGCTGAACGCCTGCCCCACCCCCGCGTTCAGCGCTATGGCCGTGTTCCCGCTGGCCACCGCACCGATGACCGCGAGGCCGGCGGACGTGGTCAGGCTGAGGGCTGCACTCGTCGTGCTGGCTCCCAGGTTGGAGATGGAGTTCGTGCCTGTCCCGGTGGGGACCAGGGACACGGAGCCGGACGTGTTGAGCTGGACCGTGGCGGCGGAGATGCCGGTATTGGAGTTCTGACTGACGGCGCCGCTCACGTCAGCGGAGCCGATCTTCAGCACCGCGCCCGCGGCGGCCGCGCTGATGTTGCCAAGCGCCACTGTCGTGGCGTTTCTGATCAGCACGGCGCTGGCCGTGGCGTTGGTGGTGGTGAGCGTCCCGGTCTGCAGGTTGAGCGCGCCGCCGCCGCCGTTGATCGTGATCGTTCCGGCCCCGGCGTTGATGCTGAGACTGAACCCGGCGTCGGTGAGGCCGGCATTCAGCGCCGCGGCGCCGCCATTGGTGGACACCGAGGTCGTGCCGGTCAGGGTGGTGGAGCCGCCAATGGTGAAGGCCGCTGCAGAGCCGGCGTTGGAAACGGTGCCGATGAGACTGGCAGCCCCGGTGGTGGAGAACGCGTGGCCGTTCAGGTCCAGGGTGGGGCTGGAGGACATCGTCAGGCTGGTGGTGGTGAGCGCATCCTGAAGGCGCACCACGGTCCCCGCCGTCTGGATGGCCATGGCGCCGAAGTTGGCCCCGTTGGAAAGCAGCGTCTGGGATGTCCCGCCGTTCAAGGCAAACGTCCCGGCCCCGCTCGTGTAAGTGCCCCCGGAGAAATTGACGTTGCCGGCCACGGAGACCGATCCGCCGCCGGCGGCGTTCAACGAGCCCTGGACGGTCAGGGAGGAATTGACGGTCACGGTGAAGGTTCCCGTGCCCAGGGAGGCGCCGGTCGCGATCGTGAGGTTGCCCACGGTCACGTTCGCCGCGTTGACAACGGGCAGGGGAGCGACGTTGGGAATGGACACGTCCGCCCCCGCGGACGGGGGCCCGGCCGGGCTCCAGTTGGCACCGTTGCTCCAGTTGGAGTTGCCTCCGCCGGCCGTCCACGTGAATCCTGGGTTGCTGACCGTGTAGACCTTGTCGTCGGTGGAAGGGTAGGTGCCGCCTCCATCGTAGGAGAGCTGCAGGCTGCCGGAGGAGGCGCTGTTTGTCGTGGTGAACTTCAGGCCGGCGATCGTCAGGTTGTCGGTGACGAGGAACGGGCTGGTCACGGTGATCGTCAGCACGGTGCTGCCCACGTAGGAGACGGTGGCGCTCACCTTGGCGCTCGCGCTTCCGCCGAACGTCGGGGTGGTGACGGTTGTGTCGAAGTTCGCGCTGAGAGACGCGGGAATCCTTATCGTGATGCCGTTGAGCGTGCCGATGTTGGCAGTTCCCGAGTCCGTGATGGAGAGCGTCGGCAGGGTGGGTGCTGTCCCGCTGGTGAACGTGAGGTTCGATGCGGAGGAGAGGGTGGGCGGCGGATCTGTCTGGAACACGATGGAGGCGGTCGTGTTGGTGCCCGGCAGGGAATCGGACCCGTTTGTCCCGTTCGTCACCGGGGTCACGGTGACGGTCTCCGAAACCGTGTCCGTGACCTTCACCCAGCCAAGGCCGTTGCCGTCCGTGGTGACGAGGGCTGCCACGGCCGGCAGCCCCGTGCTCGTGGCATTCGCCGCGGAGATCCGGGCCGTGCCGCTGCTCAGCGTCACCCATACCTTCTTGCTGATGAGCTGGGGATTGCCGCTGGAATCCACCACCTGGAAGCTGACCTGCCCCGTGGTGGCCCCGTCCGCGATCACGGTGCCGCCGTTGTACGTGGAGGTCACGTGGTCGGCGACCTGGGCGGGAATGGATGTGGCGTAGGTCCGGTAGACCGTTCCGCTCACGCTGTTGGCAAACCAGAACTCCGCCAGGTCATTCGCCGTGCCGGTGGTGCTGTTGACGCCCACCACGTTCAGGTGCCACGTGCCGTTGGTGGCCGCGCCGATGGCGTAGCTGTTGGTGATGGCCGGCGGGGCCCCCGCGCCGTTGGTCAACGCCCCGCGCGAGGTAGGGAGATTGTCCGTCAGGTTGCTGCTCGTATAGCCGTTGTCCACGTCCCAGGAGTTCACCACCAGGCTGTTGATCTCTCCCGACGGGACGAACGGGAACATGTCCCAGGTGACCCCGGCCCCGTTGGTCGTGTTGGTTCCCATGACGGGGCTCCAGTCGAACGCAAAGGAGTGGGCACCCGGCACGCCGCTGGGGCTGCCGGAGTTGGAGAACGACACGTCCGCCTGGAACGTGTTCTTCC
Source organism: Spirochaetia bacterium (assembly GCA_035686185.1). Classification (GTDB taxonomy): domain Bacteria; phylum Spirochaetota; class Spirochaetia; order SZUA-6; family Fen-1364; genus Fen-1364. The sequence continues at coordinate 2,452 of DASRZR010000151.1, forward strand.
CCACCGCGGTGTCCGCCTGGAGCACGATCTTGAAATAGTACTTGTTGCCGATGTGCTCGCCCTGGGATGGGGACACGCCTCCGAAGTAGACCCAGCTCTCGTTCTGGGCAATCCGGGTGAACGTGCTGAGGGACGTGCCGGCAAGCGGCTGGGTAGAGGGATAGACAGCGTACTGGGTGAGCTGGGACGTCGGATCGCTCAAGGCGCCGGTCCCGCCGATCAGGTACCAGTAGGAGGTGCCACCGGTGCCGGCCTCGTCGAACTCGGCGGCATTGGCGCTGTTGCCGGGGTTGTTGATCCCGAAATAGAGCGTCCCGGTTGTCGTATCGGGAATCTCGAAGAACAGGACGACGGTCTGATCCCGGTCACCCAGGGTATTGGTTCCCGTGGTGCCTACCCAGCCGCTCTGGGGGAACTGGCTCGTGGTTTGGGCCCAGACCGGGAGCGATGCAAGTACCATCAAGGCGAGCGCGCCGCTGAACGTCAGCCTACGGTGCACAGAACCCCTTACTCGGCAAAAGCCGTACTGACGTTAATTATAGCATTTTGCCTGCCAAAAGTGCGCCTGTCTCTCCCTGCCTTTTCGGCCCTGTTACTCGAACTGAACGATACGTTTTGCCGCCCTTTCACATGCTTCTGCCAGGCGGTCGATGTCGTTCTCGGAGTGCGCGGCGCTGATAGCTCCCATGCCGTGCATCACGAACACGTCCTCCATCAGCAGGGCAAGCTGCAGCACCGTGTCGGCAAGCTCAACATCACATACGTCCGGATTGCGCGTCTGGTCGGGAGAATCGCAGGCGGTGGCAGGGTCATAGGGAAACTGCACCGAAGAGAGCGAGCTGGCCGGGATGGCGTTGCTGCCGCGTCCCGTGCACCTGGCCACGAGCCCTGATCCGGCAAATGCCTTCTCCACCGCCTGCCGGGCCCTTTCCGCCATTGCCGCAATCCCTGGATAGATGGCCGCCTCCTGGGCAACGAGGTGCTCCATCATCGTGACCGAACCCAGCATGGAAGCGGGGTGGCAGGAGTAGGTCCCCCCGGAGAACTTGACCCCGCCCCCGCGTCCCGCCTGGCGCATCACGTCTTCCCGGCCGGCAACGGCGGCCACCGGCATCCCGCCGCCCATCACCTTGGCAAACGTGGCAAGGTCCGGCGAGATACCGAACAGCCGCGAGATGCTGCCGGCGCAGAAGCGGAAGCCCGAGATGACCTCGTCGAAGACCAGCAGGGCCCCGTGCTTCCTGGTCAGGTCCCGGGCAGCCTGCAGGAACTCCCTCGTGGAGGGGAGAAAGCCGCCGGACCCGAGGAACGGCTCGAAGATGAAGCAGGCGATCCGCTTGCCGTGCGCGGCAAACAGCTTCTCCAGCATCGGCACGTCGTTGAACCGGGTGACGATGACCTCTTCTGCCACTCCATGCGGAAGGCCCTTGCTCTCCGCCTGCTCGAAGCTGTGCGCGCTCTCCGCGTGGTAGTCCACGCCGACCAGGCCCCAGGGCTGCGCGCCATGCCAGCCGCCGCCCACCTTCATCACGGTTTCCCGTCCGGTGAATCCGCGGCTGAGGAACGTGGCGTACATCGTGGCCAGGGATCCGCTGGAGGTGAAGCGCACGCGCTCCGCGCCGGTCCGCTCGCAGAGGACCTCCGCGGCGCGCACCTGCAGGGAGTCGGTGAAGCCGGTCTGCAGGCCGCTGCCGGATCCGAAGGCGCGCGCCAGCGCCTCGGTGACGACCGGCGGATTGTGGCCGAGGATGTTGGCGTAGTGGCCCTGCCAGAAGTCGAGGATCCGGTGGCCATCCTCGTCCGTGAGCCACGCGCCGCGGGCGGACACGATACGGGGCGGAAACGGCCGCACCAGGCGTATCGTGTGGCTGCCCCCGTCCACGAGCCGTCTCAGGGCCTGCTGGTTGATCGCCGCCGACTTCGGGGAATGCCGTTCGTAGTCGGCCGCCAGCGATGCCAGGAGCTTCGAGTGGTCCCTGCGTTTCATAGGTGGTGCGAAGGATAGGGAAAGCGGCCGTCCGTGGCAAGGAGCGGCCGCTTCCGCAGGCCGTCCGGAACGTTGACTCCGCGCCGGCCCGTGCCGACCTTGTTCTGTAACTATGGAAAAGAATCACCACGCACTCACTCGGGAAGAGGAGCGCATCATCGTGCACAAGGGAACCGAGCGGCCGTGGAGCGGCGAGTACGTATCCCACAAGGCGGCCGGCACCTACCACTGCCGACGCTGCGATGCGCCGCTGTATCGTTCCCAGGACAAGTTCGACTCCCACTGCGGCTGGCCGAGCTTTGATGACGAGATTCCCGGCGCCGTGAAGCGATCCGTGGATGCGGACGGGGATCGCACGGAGATCACCTGCGCAAGCTGCGGCGGCCACCTCGGCCACGTGTTCCTGGGCGAGCGGTTCACTCCCAAGGACACGCGGCACTGCGTGAACTCTCTTTCCCTGCGGTTCGTTCCCACCGGGGAGGGCTGACACACCCGGGGCCGACCGCGCTACAATCGCCGCGCATGGCCGGTCCGCTGCAGATCCTTTACGAAGACAACCACATTCTCGCGGTGAACAAGGCCCCGTCGGACATCGTGCAGGCGGACCGCACGGGGGACGAGACGCTGGCGGACCGCGTCCGCGAGCACCTGCGCGCGGCCGGCGGGAAGACCGGCAACGTGTTCGTAGGCATTCCCCACCGCCTGGACCGGCCCACCAGCGGCGTCGTGCTCTTTGCCCGGACCGACAAGGCCCTGTCACGCCTCAGTGCGATGTTCCGGGAGGGCGCCGTGCGAAAGACGTACTGGGCGGTCGTAGGGGAACGGCCGGCCGCCGAGTCGGGAACACTGGTGCACTGGCTGCGCCGCAACGCGGCGTTGAACAAGTCGTACGCCGCGGCCGGCCCGGGCGCGGGGGCGCGGGAAGCACGCCTGTCCTACCGGCTGCTCCTCGACACGGACCGCTACCACCTGCTGGAGATAGAGCTGGAAACCGGACGCCATCACCAGATCCGGGCCCAGCTTGCCGTCATCGGGTGTCACATAAAGGGAGACCTGAAGTACGGGGCGCCCCGGTCGAACCCCGGCGGAGGGATTCACCTGCACGCACGGGAAATACGGTTCATCCACCCGGTCCGCAAGACGCCGGTGGTGATTACCGCCGACCCGCCGAGGGATCCCGTGTGGGACGCGGTGCTGCGGGGGTGGCGCGACCCGCGCGCGGGGCAGCCCGGCTCAGGGTCCTGACCAGGCCCGGGCCCACTGCTCGATTCCCCGCATCACGGGGATCAGCGCCTCGCCCTTGCGGGTGAGCGCGTAGGTTGTCCGCACGGGCGTGCCCACGTCCACGGTGCGCGTCACGATCCCGGCGGCCTCCAGCTCCTTCAGCCTTTCGGTGAGCATGCGGGCGCTCACGGCCGGCACTCCTCGCTCCACGTCGCAGAAATGACGGGGGCCATCGCAGAGCTGGCGGATGATGAGGCCGGTCCACTTGCGGCCCAGCACGTCGAACGCCTTTTCCACCGCCAGGCAGACGGCGTCCGGGGGTGCCGCGGGACTATCTGGGTTCGGGTCGGGCACGGCCTCAATATACCTCGCGCCGCGTCCGCGGGCGACCCGGGGAGCGGTGCCCGCCGGCCTACCGCGGGGACCAGGAGGCCATCAACCCGTCCGCGACCTTGCGCGGCTCTATCGCCTCGTCGGCATAGGCCACCATGACGTCGAACCCCTGGCCCTGCGCGGTGCAGTACAGGAGAAACCGGCTGTCCGGCGACCACAGCCGCATCGATTCCGCGTACTGGCCGAACTCCGTGAGCACAGACAGGAAAAACGATGACGGGGTGAACGTGGACACCGTCTTCACCGACCGGCTCTCCACGGAGACGACCTTCATCGTGACCGACCCGTCGGTGTCGCTGGGAACGAAGTAGGCGATCCGCCGGCCGTCCGGAGACCAGAAGAACGCCGCCACGTAGTCGTCCCCGCTCACCGGGCCCGCGGCCGGGCGTGCCGAGGCCGACGGATTTTGGCGCGCCGAAAGGTCCAGCACGTACAGGGCGCGCCGCGCGGTGTCTCCCACCGCGGGAGAGGCGGCCCACGCCAGGCGTTCCCCGTCCGGCGAGAGGTCGAACACCGCGCTCCCGTCGAAGTGAGCCAGCGGCGTCCGCTGGTCGCCGGCCGTGTCCTCCCGGTAGAGCGTGGAGCCGATCGAATCCCCCTCGGCCGTGATGATCGTGCCGTCCGCGGACCAGGCCGGCGCATCGAACTCCCCGGGCTTCTGGGCGAAGTCGGTCGTACCCTCACCCTGCGGGTCCAGGATGCCCACTTTCCCCACGGGCATCCCGCTGCTCTCCTGCACGGAATGCACCGCAAGCCGGCGGCCTCTCTTTTCCCAGCGCCAGGCAAAACCAGATGCGGCACCCAGGACCCGCACCTCCCCCCCGCGCGGGGAGACGGAATCGAGCTGGGCCGCGTCCGACGGGCGGCCGGTGACGAACACCAGGCGGGACGAATCAGGAGCCCAGGAAAGGAAACGGGGAGCCCGCTCGGTGCTCGTGTACACCCGCGTGGGGGCGGCGCCGTCCAGGGCGGAGGTCCACACCGCCGTGTTCTCCAGGGTGTCCGCGGTCCGGCGAATGCTCACGAACGCCAGGGACTTCGCATCCGGAGACCAGGCCGGGAACTGGTAAAAGAAGGATGAGGACGAGCTGTCCTCATTGACGGCCGCGTCCGAGGTGACGTCCGTCTGGGAGCCGCCGGCCTGGTCCATGGTGTGGATGTTCCCGTCCAGCCCCACGTAGGCGATCCGCCCGGCGCGATGCTCCAGCCACCGCAGCGCAGGGCTCTGCGGGAGCCGCACGGTTGACGGGAGGCACGACACGAGCAGAAGGGCAAGGGGGGCGATGAGCGCGGGCGCCCGTTTCATTGCGCCGTGATCAGGTCCATCTCCGTGCAGGACGGGGCGTGGACCGGCAGCGCGGCCGGTTGCGCGCCGTCCCCGTCCGGACCGGGCGCGGGGACCGCCGGCGGCTCCAGGATCGCCAGCACCTCGTCACTGCTGAGGGACGACCGCTTCAGGAGCGCGTCCGCCAGCGTGATGAGCACGGAACAGTGGGAGCGCAACAGCGTCTCCACGCGGTGCTCCAGGTCCCTCCAGAAGTCCGCAAGGACCTTGTCCTGCTTGGCATCGGCCCCGGGCTCGAAGATGGGCGGGCCGAAGTACCCGAGGGACTGCAGGTGGCGCAGGTGCGCCCGCACCTGCTGGAAGTCGCTGTACGCGCCGGTCCAGTCCTCTCCGAACACGATGCGGGTGGCCACGTGCCCGGCCATTCCCACCATGATGTCCGCCACCACGCGCCGCAGCGGGTAGGAGTACATCTCCACCTGGTCCAGCGGCAGCATGAAGCCCAGGCTCTGCGCGCGCGCCACGATGGTGAGGTGCACAATGCGCTGGTCCGGCAGCAGGAAATGCTGCGCCACCGCGTGCCCGGCCTCGTGAACGGCGATCTGGCGCCGCTGGTCGGGCGCCATCTCCTCGATGGGGTTCTCGATTCCCATCCACTGCTGGAGGAACGCCTGCTCGATGTCCTTCTGCGTGACCACGGTGCGCCCGGCAAACAGCGCGATGCGAACCGCGTCCTTGGTGAGCGCCGCCATGATCTGCGCGGGCGTGGACTTGCTGGTATCTCCGACGATTGCCTCCACGTCCACGCTGCCATCGTGCTGCACGGTGCGCAGGTACCCCTGTACGATCTCCCGGCGGCCCGCCTTGTCCGGCGGGTTCACCTGGATGAGCTGGTCGAAGCGGCCGGGCCGGACCAGGGCGGGGTCCAGCACGTCCGGCCGGTTCGTGGAGCCCATGAACAGCACGTGCCAGCTCCTTTGCGGCGGCTTGCGCCGGAACAGCTTCGCCGCTTTGGCGCGCAGCTTTTCCGTGCGCGTCCGGATCCCGATGCCGTCCATCTCGTACAGGAGCCGGGTGAGCGCGCCGGACCCGCCCATGCCCAGCATGCCGCCCATCCCGCCCATGCCTCCGCCACCCGGGCCGCCGCGGCCGCCCATCACTCCGCCGCGCGAGGCGCCCACGGCATCGATCTCATCGATGTAAGCGATGGCCGCGCCGTAGCGCCGGGCCAGCTTCCGCGCCTTGCGGACGAACCACATCATCTTCAGCGTGTCCACGCCCCAGAACATGTTGCGGAAGCCCGAACCTTCCATGGAAATGAAGGCCACGCCGGCCTCGCCGGCCATGGCCTTGGCAAGCATGGTCTTGCCGGTGCCCGGCTCCCCGTACAGCAGGAGGCCGTTGATGTAGCGGCCGCCCATGCGGACAAACGCCTCGCGGTCGGACAGCAGCCCAAGCCACTGCCGCACGAGGTTCTTCAGGTTCGCCTGGCCCCAGTAGTCATCGAACGTGATGACCTTCGGATCTTCGGGCCGGATCCGCTCCACCCGGGACCGGGACATGAACCAGAAGATGGCCACGAACTGGAGCAGCGTGACGAGGATCCCGAACGCAAGCTGCCAGACGAAGTTCAGCGCCAGCAGGAACGCGTTCAGCGCGGTGGCGTTCAGGTACAGCGCCGCGGCCACGGCGGCAATGATGAGAAGCGGCGAGATCCGCTGCAGGAAGATCAGCGCCCTCCGCACGGGGTTCCTGCCGCGCCGCAGCGCCTCCCGGCGCCGGCTTTCCAGGTCCGGCACGCGCGCCGCGCCGCGGCCGCCCAGCAGCCTCCGCTTCCCGTTGGCGCCGTTGCCCGTGTCCCCGGAGGACTCCGCGTAGCCCTCTTGCGCCGCCTTTCGCCCATTGTCCATGCCGCTTTTGCCTGCAAACATGGCATAAATATACAAACCGCCCCGGTGGCATCCAAACCGCGAATCCGCAGCGCGTTTCACGTCAGAGCACCGGAAAGGAAAAAGTTACAGGTTCCTTAACGAATTCGTTTGACAGCGGAAATGTTGTATGATACAAGTGTTGTATAATACATGTTTAAGCGATGACAGGAGCAGCGGCTTTGGAAGGGATAGCATCATCTGTTCGAGAGTTCCGGGCGAACCTCCGGGTGCTGGAGCGTGAAGTGGAGCTCTCAATGACATCGGAGGCAGGCTGCTGCGGGGTCACGTTTGCCCAGTGCCACCTGCTCCTGGAAGTGGAGCGCCGGGGAAGAACCAGCGTCACCGAGCTGGCCACCGCGCTGGAGCTGGACAAGAGCACGTTGAGCCGCACCGTTGACGCCGGCGTCAAGGCCGGCCTGATCGATCGGAGCGTTGACCCGTCCAGCCGCCGCCAACAGGTCATCTGCCTCACGGGGTAGGGCCGGCAGACCGCGGACACCATCAACCGGCTGTGTGACGCGTCGTACGCCCGGCTGTTCGATTTCATCC
>DASRZR010000152.1:0-5582 GCA_035686185.1 Spirochaetia bacterium
AGTCCACCTGGACGCGGTGGCGTTCAATCGTCTCCCCGCCGGCGTACGGCTTGTCCAGGGCTCCCCGCTCCCCCTTGCGCTTGAAGGAGAGCGTCCCGGAGGCTCCGGAGAGCACCCAGACCACCATCACCAGGAGCGTGAGGGCCACGGGAGGAACGAGCAGGAGCGCCGACATCGGGGCTATCCTTTCAGGGTCCGCGTGGAGCGGATGTTGAGGGTATCGTGCTTGCGGTGGAACCCGAGGACGATCCCGGCGGCGGCCACCACCACCACCACCTCGATGACGATCACCGTGATGACCATGGCCTGCGCCAGCGCCATCCGCCCGCTCAGGTAGCCGGCCACGATGAGGAAGAAGGTCACCGACTTCATCAGGATCTCCAGGCCGATGATGATCCGCAGGAGGTTCTGCGTGGCCAGCATGCACCACAGGCCGTCCACCAGGAGCAGGACGGCGAAGATGACGTACAGCCAGAACGACTGGGGAATGTCACTTACCATCGGAGGTGTCCTTCTTGAAGAATACCAGCACGCCGAACACGCCGGCCAGCAGGATGAGGATCTGGCCGAACAGGTCCATCTGGCGCAGCGTCCACATCACGGTGCGCACGTCCCCGTCCCCGTTCGGCAGGGGAAGGACGATATGCACCGGGGTATGCACGAAGGAGAGCGCCACCCCGATGGCAACCAGCACGAGCGGCAGCGGCCAGAACCGGCGCATGCGGGAGAGGCGGCGGGTGACGTAGTCCTTGAACGGGCGCCGCTGGGTCAGGCTGATGACGCTCACGAACACCACCGAAATGAGCCCGGCGCACACGGACAGCTCCAGCACCGCCGCGAAGGTCGCCCCCAGGCTGTACATCACCACGGCCAGCATGGCGCTGGTGAGCGCCAGCGCGATGGTGGCGCGCAGGAGCAGCGTCGTGAGGGACGCCCACAGCGCGGCCAGCACCATGACCACGAGGACTATCGTGATGACGATCATGCGCCGCCTCCCAGGAGGATGGGCAGCAGGAAGGGGAACCCCAGTCCCACTGCCACGGTGATGGCTGCCAGGACCAGCGCCGGCAGGGTGTACCCGATGGCCGCTTCCCGGATGCCGCTCCATTCGGCCGGCGTGGTCCCGAAGAAGACCCGTCGCTGCAGGGAGAGGAAGTACGCCAGCGTCACGAGGCTCGTGAGCACCGCGATCACGGCGAACACCACGTGCCCCGCCCTCCACAGCGCGATCACGATGAGCAGCTTGCTCCAGAAGCCGGCCAGCGGGGGCAGGCCGGCCACGGAAAGGGAGGCAACGGCCGAGGTGCCCGCCGTGACGGGCATGCGCGAGCCGATCCCGCCCATGCGGTCCATGTCCCGGGTGCCGAGCTGGCGTTCCAGCGCGGCGGCGTTCGTGAACAGCTGGGCCTTGGATACCGTGTGGTTGAAGAAGTGAACGGCCGCCGCGGCGAGTGCCAGGGCCGGCTGTCCGCCCAGCGCCATCACGATGTAGCCCATCTGGCTGATGGAGGAGTAGGCGAGCATCCGCTTCACGTCCGTCTGTGTGAGGGACAGGAACGCGCCGACCACCGCCGTGGCGGCACCCACCACCAGCAGGATCATGGCGCCCGGCCCGCTGCCGTTGAACGCGGCCGGGGCCAGCCTCATCAGGGCGAACACGCCGGATGCCTTGGTCACGATCCCGGCCAGGAACACGGACACGGCCGGGGGCGCCTCGGAGTAGGCATCCGCCAGCCAGCCGTGAAATGGCACCATGGCCGATTTGAGGAACAGCCCGCTCAGGAACAGGGCCGCGGCCACCCAGGCTTCCGCCCCGCCGGCGGACAGCGCGGAGGCGGCTTCCTCGAAGCTCACGCCCCCGGCGGTGAGCAGGAACATGCCCAGGGAGGCGAGCATGAGCACGCTGGCGATGGCGGACAGCAGCAGATACTTCCAGGCGCCCTCGAAGGACAGCTCTCCATCACGCAGCACCACCAGGATCACCGCCGCCACGGAGGTCACCTCGATGAACACGTACATCGTGAACAGGTCCTGCACCATGGAGATGCCGCTGATGCCGATGATCGCGATGAGCAGGAGATTCACGAACAGTAACTTCGTGCGGGCCGTGGCCGTGCCCGCCTGCGCTACCAGGATCGCGGCGAGGCCGGCGAGGCCGGCGGTCGGCACCAGCAGCTGCGTGAGCCGGTCCAGCTTCAGGCTGAATCCCACGGTCTTCTCTATGGTGTCGAGGAACGCCCAGTATGGAGGAACGATGACCGCCGCCATCTGGGCGGCCAGCACCACCGCGGCTATTGCCCACGCGGCCGGCCGGGTGGCCCGCGGCAGCACATTGATGAGGATCAGGGCGGCGAACGGCAGGAGAAGGATGACGTCGCTCATCGGCTGCCTCCCAGCACCAGCGCCGCGGTGATGACCACGGCGGCGGCTCCCGCCAGTGACCACAGGACGTAGCGGTTCACGCTTCCGTTGTGCAGGCGACGGCCGACCCGGGAAATCCCCTGGGCCACCGTGACGGCAAGCGTCTCGTAGACCCAGTCGATGGCCCGGTCAACCGCGTACAGCGCCGCGGAGATGCCGCCTATTACCCAGCGGCCGATGAAGTAGGGATCCAGCCGGCCCTGCTCCGCCACGGAGTACACCGGCTCCAGGAAGATGGCGTGGTGGATGTGGTCCACCGCCCCCAGGCCGTGGCCGGTCCTGCGGGCGCCGTACCAGTGGTTCAGGATTGCCAGCAGCAGCGCGGCCGCCGTGAACCCCACGAGCATCTGGCTGGCGGGGAAGCCGGCAAAGCTGCGCCCGCCCGTGACCGCCGCGCCCACGGCGGGCCCGATGAGCCCGTCCAGCGGAATGCGGTTCACCACTCCGAACAGGACGCACAGGCCGGCCAGCACGATCATCGGCACCAGCATCGGAAGGGGCGCCTCGCGCACCGCCGGCACCGTCCCGCCGCTCGCGGGCTCGGCGCGCCGGCCGAAGAACGCCGCGTGGCCCAGCTTGAGGAAGGACGCCGCGGTCAGCAGGGAACCGAGCAGCGCCGCGGCGTAGAACACCCAGCCGCTCTCCAGCGCCGCGTCGTAGACCATCTCCTTGGAGAAGAAACCGTTGAACGGCGGCACGCCCGAGATCGAGGCCGCCGCCACGATGAAGCACACGGCGGTGACCGGCATGCTGCGGGCCAGCCCGCCGAGCTTCGACAGGTCCGTGGTCCCCGCCTGCCGCTCCACGGCGCCGCCGCTCAGGAACAGCGTGGACTTGTACATCGCGTGGTTGATCATGTGGAAGATCCCGCCCACGATGCCGATGGGAAGAGCCGTGCCGATGCCCAGCACCATGTATCCCACCTGGCTGATGGCGTGATAGGACAGGAGGCGCTTGTAGTCTTTCTGCACCAGCGCCATCATGACGGCCAGCACGATCGTGACGGCGCCAATCACCATCAGCGTCAGCGAGACCCAGGAACCGGGGACCAGCGTGAACAGGTCCAGGGACACGCGCGCGAGGAGGTAGATCCCGAGCAGTTTCTCGATGCTCGCCGGCAGGATCGCCATGAACGGCAGCGGGGCCTCCCGGGCGGCATCCGGGATCCAGCTATGGAAGGGCATGGCCCCGGCCTTGCCCAGCGCGCCGATTGCCATGAGCAGGAACGCGATTCCTCCCATCCCATCCAGGGAGAGCTTCATGGCGGACATGCTGAGCGTCCCCGCCAGGTGCGCCGCCATCATGATGCCCAGCATGAGGCACATGTCCGAGAGCCCCACGATCACGACGGCCTTGATGGCAACCGCGTAGGGTCGCCGCGCCCCGGCGGCGATCATGCCGAACTGGGTGAGCAGCAGGGCTCCGAGGAACACCACCAGCAGCACGAGGTTGTCCGCCAGGACCGCCCCGCAGGCCAGGCCGGCGGTGATCAGCATCCAGGCGAAGAACGGCTTCGTGGAGGGCGCCTTCGACATCGAGGCCGTCGAGTACAGCGTCACGAGGAAGGAGAAGCCGGCGATGGCCACCACGATGAACGCGCTGAAGCGGGTGAGCCGGAAGCTCGCTTCGATGCCGTAGCCCAGCCATGCCACGGAAAGCGCGCCGTCCATCGGGAAGATCCAGATGGCGGAGGCAAGCTGCGCGGCCGTCGCCACCACGGCGAGGAGGGAAACGGCCAGGCGGGCCCGGGCCGGCACGAGGAGCGTGAGAATGCCGGCGGCCACCGGGATGGCAATCGGAAGCAGGAAGGTGTAGGTGCTCACTGCGCAACTCCCGGCATCGCCGCCAGCGCCGCCTGGGCGAGCTGGGCCGGCCAGCTCACCAGGAGGCCGCCGGCCAGTGACAGGACGGCGAGCGCTGCCACGCAGGCCACCATGAGGCCCGACTTCTCCGTGGCGGCGGGCCCTCCGCCGCGAGGCTCGCCCAGGAACACCCGGGAGAACAGGCGGAAGAGGTAGAGGATGGTGAGCACGGCGCCGCCGAGGAATACCGCCGCCATGGCCGGCTGTCCTGCCTGCACGGCGGAGCTCACTACCATGTACTTGCTGAAGAAACCTCCCAGGGGAGGGAGCCCCATGACGGAGAACGCGCAGAACAGGAAGGAGACGGCGGTGACCGGCATCGTCCTCAGGAGACCACCGAGCTTGCGGATGTCCTTGGTGCCGGCGTTCTGCTCCACCACGCCGGCGGACAGAAACAGGCCGGCCTTGGCCAGGCCGTGCATCAGGATGTACAGCAGGGCGCCCACGACGCCGACCGCGGTTCCCGTGGCCAGGCCGAGGAAGATGAAGGCGATCTGGCTCACGGTGGAATAGGCGACGATCCGCTTGATGTCGGTCTCTACGAGCGCCGCGCCGGCGCTCACAAGGGCGCTCGCCGCGGCAACGACGACAACCGCCATGCGCATCGCCTCGTCCAGGACGAACGTGGCCAGGAACAGCCGGGCGAACACGTACACGCCGATCTTGACCAGCACCGCCGCGTGCAGCAGCGCGGTCACGGGGGAGGGGGCCACGCCCGCGTCCGGCAGCCACGTGTGAAACGGCAGCGTGGCAGACTTGGAAAGCATCCCGGCCAGGAACAGGCCGGACACCAGCCATGGCAGCGACGTGCCTTTCAGCGCGGCGATGTCGAACGTGCCCGTCACCCCGTACACCGCCACGATGCCCAGCAGCATCAGCAGCGCGCCCAGGGCGGTGACAAGGAACGCCTTGTCGGCCCGAAGCACGTCCGTCTTCGACCGGTAGAACCCGATGAGGCGCCAGCTCGCGATGCCGGTGATCTCCCAGAACACGAACAGGAACACCAGGTTGGCGGAGAACACGAGACCCATCATGGAGCCCAGGAAGAGCGTTGCCATGAGATAGTACTCGTCCTGGTTCTTGTAGTGGCTGATGTAGTCGAAGGAGAACAGCATGATCAGCGCGCCGACCAGGGAGGAGACCACGGCCATGAACACGGCCAGGGCATCCGCGTGCAGCGCAAAGGAGATCCCCAGCGCCCCCCCGGCGCTCCAGGCCACGTCCCGGCCTGCCAACGCGTCCGGCACCAGCAGGACGGAGCACACCAGGGACACCAGCACCAGGGCCAGGGCCAGGATG
>DASRZR010000153.1:0-3880 GCA_035686185.1 Spirochaetia bacterium
GATCGGGTTCTGCTTCTCCTACCCGGCGGAGATCACGCCGCAGAAGGACGGGCGGCTCATCCAGTTCACCAAGGAGATCAAGGCCACGGGCGTGGACGGCCAGCTCGTCGGGGCCGGTCTCGCCGCGGCGCTGGGCGGGGACCCGCGCATCGTGCTCCTGAACGACACGGTGGCCACGCTTCTGGCGGGGCGCAACGCTATGCCGTCCCGGCGTTTCGATGGCTTCGTGGGTCTCGTGTGCGGCACGGGGCTGAATGCGGCCTACGTGGAGCGCAACTCCCTCATCCGCAAGGTACCGGTGGCCGACGCATCCGGCTCCCAGGTGGTGAACACCGAATCGGGCTCGTTCGCGCGCGGGGCGCGCGGCGCGGTGGATGACGCCTTCGATGCCACCACGGCCAACCCGGGGCGCTACCGACACGAAAAGGGGATCTCCGGCGCCTACCTCGGGTCTCTCTGTCTCTTCGCGGCGCGGCGCGCGGCGGAGACGGGATGCCTGGGTCCGCAGGCGGAGCGCCGCCTGGAGGCAGTGCCCTCGCTCTCCACCAAGGAGCTCAACGACTTTCTCTTGTACCCCGACAGCCGGGAGAACCCGCTGGGCGCGGCATGCGGGGAAGACCCGCGGACGGACGCCCGAGGGCTGTACCTGCTGTGTGACACCATCGTGGAACGGGCCGCGGCGATGGTGGCCGTGAACCTTTCCGCCACGGTGCTGAAGACGGGACGGGGGAAGGACCCCCGGTACCCGGTCTGCATCACGGCAGACGGAACCACGTTCTGGCAGCTTCGGACCTTCGCGGAGCGCGTGCAGTCCTGGATGCGACGGCTGATGGCCGGGAGCCTTTCCCGCGCGTGGGAGATCGCCGCCGTGGACGACGCCCCGCTGCGGGGCGCCGCTATTGCGGCGCTTACCAACTGACAGGAGGACATCATGCCTACCCCCCCCGCGACGGACATCAGCGCGCGCTTCGAGTCGGCTCGGAAGACCTACGCCGCCTGGGGCGTGGATGTCGAGCGCGCGCTCCAGGCGCTGGCGCGCATCCCGCTTTCCCTGCACTGCTGGCAGGCCGATGACGTCGGCGGATTCGAGAACAGCGCCGGGCTGAGCGGCGGCGGCATCCAGACCACCGGCAACTACCCCGGCAAGGCACGCACGGCCGACGAGATGCGCGCCGACTACGAGAAGGCGTTCTCCCTGATCCCCGGCCCGCACAAGGCGAACCTCCACGCCATCTACGCGGAGACCGGCGGCCGCAAGGTGGAGCGGGACGCGCTGGCCCCCGAGCACTTCTCCGCCTGGATGAGCTGGGCGAAGAAGCTCGGCATCGGGCTGGACTTCAACCAGACGTACTTCAGCCACCCTCTGGCGGAGTCCGGCTTCACGCTTTCCTCCGCGGACGCGAAGGTCCGTGACTTCTGGGTACGCCACTCCCAGCGCTGCCGCCAGATCGGGGAGGCCATGGGCCGGGCCACCGGCGTGCCCTGCATCGTGAACCTGTGGATCCAGGACGGGGCCAAGGAAGTGCCGGCGGACCGCCTGGCCCCCCGGCAGCGGCTCGTGGAATCCCTTGACCGCGTGTTCGAGACCCGCTACGACCCGCGCTACCTCAAGGACGCCATCGAGGGGAAGCTGTTCGGGATCGGCTCGGAGAGCTACGTCGTGGGATCCCACGAGTTCTACCTGGCCTACGCGCTGCGCCACGAGCTGATCCTCACGCTGGACATGGGACACTACCATCCCACCGAGTCCGTGGCGGACAAGATCCCCGCGCTCCTGCCGTTCGTGCGCGAGCTGCTGCTGCACGTGAGCCGCGGCGTGCGGTGGGACAGCGACCACGTGGTGATCCTCGGTGACGAGGTGAAGGCCGTTGCCTCCGAGATCGCGCGCGCGCAGGCCTGGGACCGGGTGCACGTGGCCACCGACTACTTCGACGCGAGCATCAACCGCGTCGCGGCCTGGGTGACCGGCGCCCGCGCCACCCGCAAGGCCATGCTGCTGGCCCTGCTGGAACCGACGGAAATCCTCCGGCGGGAGGAAGCCGCGGGGAACCTGACGCGCCGCCTCGGCCTCCTGGAGGAGATCAAGGACCTGCCGTTCGGCGCCGTGTGGGACCGCTTCTGCGAGCAGCAGGGCGTGCCGGCGGGCGCCGGCTGGCTGGACCAGATCGCAGACTACGAGCGCTCCGTGCTTTCCACGAGGCGCTGACCGGGCAGGACGCACCACCATGGACCTCGCAGACATCATCGAGCTTTCCCACCAGTACGGGCAGGGCAACGATTTCGTGATCGGCGGCGGCGGCAACACCTCCGTGAAGGACCGCTCCGTCATGGCCATCAAGGCGAGCGGCACCTCGCTGCGGACCATCGGGCCGTCCGGTTTCGTGGAGATGTCCCGGGAGGCCGTTCGGGCCATCCTGGGCCGCTCCTATTCTTCCGACCCGATGCGCCGGGAGGCGGAGATCAAGGCCGACCTGATGAAGAGCCGCACGCGTCCCGAGGAGGGAGGCCGCCCGTCCGTGGAAGCCTCTCTTCACGAGATGATGGAATGGCGCCTCGTCGTGCATACGCATCCCTGCGCCGTGAACGCGCTCACCTGCGCGGCGGAAGGTGAGTCCGTGGCGCGCCAGCTCTTCGGCCCGGAGGTCCTGTGGGTTCCTTACACGGACCCCGGGTACCTGCTGGCAAAGGCAATGGAGCGGCAGCTCGCGGCGTACCGCTCCGCGCACCACGGTGATCCCCGCGTGGTCCTGATGCAGAATCACGGCCTGGTGGTCGGCGGGGACACCGCGGAGGAGATCCGCGCGCGCACCGACGAAGTGCTGTCAAAGATCGCGGCCCGGTTCACCGCCGGCATGCCCCGCGGGGAGCGGCCCGCCCCGGACGCCGCGGTGGCCGTGATCCCGGCGCTGCGCATGCTGCTTTCCGCGGACACGGATGGCGGTCCGGCCCGCAGCGCCGCGAAAGTGATCCGCGTGCGCGCCGGCGAGCTTGCGGACTATTTTCTGCAGCCGGAGAACCGGCAGATGGTGAGTCTTCCCTTCATGCCGGACAACATCGTGTACTGCAAGTCAGCGCCGCTGTTCCTGGACCACGGGGACGACCCGGAGAAGCTGCTCGCCTCGTTCCCTGCGCGCCGGGAGGAGTACCGCGCGCGCTGGGGCTACGATCCCAAGATGCTGATGATAGACGGGATCGGCGTGGCGGCCGTGGAGGATTCCTGCCGGTCGGCGGAGACGTGCCTGGACGTGTTCGATGACCTGATGAAGGTGAGCTGGCTCTCCCGGAGCTTTGGTGGGCCGCGGTTCCTCTCGGCCCGGGATATCCAGTTCATCGATACGTGGGAAGTGGAGAACTACCGCCGCGCGGTTTCCCGCGCCTCCGGGGCACGCGGACGCGTCAGCGGCGCCATCGCCGTGGTCACCGGTGCGGCCCAGGGGTTCGGCCGGGGAATCGCCGAAGGGCTGTTCCGGGACGGCGCCAACGTGGTCATTGCGGACCTGAACGAACCGGCCGGCCGGCAGCTCGAGTCGGAGCTGAACGCCGCCGTCGCCTCTGGTGGAGGAACGAACCGGGCGCTCTTCGCCGCGGCGGACGTCACCAGCCCTGCCTCCCTGCAGGCCCTGGCCCGCCAGTGCGTGGCGGCGTTCGGCGGCCTGGACCTCCTGGTATCGAACGCCGGCGTGCTGAAGGCAGGCGGGCTGGAGGAGCTTTCTCTGGAGAGCTTCGAGTTCGTGACCCGGGTGAACTACACCGGATACTTCCTCTGCGTGAAACACCTGTCACCGATCATGAAGCTGCAAAGACGCTTTGCCCCCCGGCGAATGGCGGACATCGTGCAGGTCAACTCGAAGTCGGGCCTGGAAGGCAGCAACAAGAACTC
>DASRZR010000154.1:0-3037 GCA_035686185.1 Spirochaetia bacterium
CTCGTCGAAGACACGGTCGATCATCTGCGCCACGTCACGGGCGCGCCCTTGCAGCGCCTCGTTCTCCACGGAGATGAGCCCGGCGCGCGCCCGGGTAACGGCCAGTACGGCCACGATTGCCAGCGGCACGAGCATGATGCAGGTGCCAATGCCGATCAGCTTCACACCGATCTTCAGATTCTTCAGCATCGAATATTCCTCCTTCTTCGATATCCCGCGATATCGATCTCCCGCGAGCATTCACGGAACGTGTCAAACGCCCGGCGGCCGCTCTCCGATTCCATCGTGTCGTCTTCTGCCAGGAGCACGGTGCCGGGACCGCCCGGCGGCCGACCCGCAGGCTCCCACCCGTTGGAATCGTCATCTGCCATGGGCAGCTCGACGGTGAAGCGGCTGCCCCGGCCCGGGCTGCTGGAGGCGGAGATGGTGCCGCCGCTCTGCCGCACGATCCCGTACACCGTGGACAACCCCAGGCCTGTCCCGCGGCCGGGGGGTTTTGTCGTGAAGAACGGCTCGAAGAGGTGGCGGAGCACCTCCTCCGTCATGCCGTCCCCGGTGTCAATGACTTCCATCACCACGGCGGGGGCGGGCAGCACGTCGAGCGGCCCCGTGCCCGCCGCCGCCCCGGCCTGACGGCACCGGGTGACCAGCGTCAGGCGACCGCCGGCCGGCATTGCGTCCCGCGCGTTCACCACCAGGTTCATGATGACCTGCTCCAGTTGCGTGGGATCGGCTCGAACGGTGGCACGGCCGTCGGCGAGAGAGAGGACCAGCTCGACGGTCTCCCCGATCAGCCGGCGCAGCATGGGGTGGATGTTCCGCAGGACGGAGTTCACATCCACCTTGCGGAGCTGGAGGACCTGCTGGCGGCTGAAGGCGAGGAGCTGCCGGGTCAGGTCCGCCGCGAGGGCGACCGCGTCGCGGACCTCCTGGATCTCGGCACGCGCGCGGGAGCTGTCGCCGAGGCGGTCGGCGAGCATCTCGCAGTAGCCGGCGATCACGGTCAGGAGGTTGTTGAAGTCGTGCGCGATCCCGCCGGCCAACCGGCCGACCGCCTCCATCTTCTGCGACTGCACGAGCTGCTCCTGGAGGCGGCGCCGTTCGCTGATGTCCTGGACGAAACCATCTATGTACAGGATCGAACCGGCCGGCGCGCGCGTGGCGTGAGCGGTGATCGACACCCAGATGACGCTTCCGTCCCGGCGCCGGTAGCGCGCCTCGTGGTTCTTCACCATGCCATCGGTTGCCAGCCGCGCGAGGAACTCGTCGCGGTCCGACGGGTCCACGTGGAGGTCTCGCGCAATGTCCGTCACGGCCGCCCGGAGATGCTCGGGGGAGTCGTAGCCCAGCATCCGGGCAAACGAAGGGTTCACGTCAACGAACGTCCCTTCCGGAGTGGTGCGGAAGATGCCTTCTACGGTGTGGAGGAATATGTCCTGGTACCGCCGGGCAGCGTTATCCACGCGCACTGAATAGCAAAAGGAATGCCAGCCCGACGGTCGCCGCAAACTCAAGCAATTGGTGATAGTTGGAGATAGGGAGACAATCGGCTTCCGCGCACCGCGGGCCCCCGGACGTTTCGGTCCGAAACAAATGTGTCGCTACGCGCGCGTGCGCCGGATGCGGTTGCAGAGCGCCTGGCGGGAGATTCCCAGGAGGCGCGCGGCCTGCGTCTTGTTCCCGCCGGAAAGCCGGATCGCCTCTTCCATGAGGCTTCTCTCCGCCTCCTTGAGCGTGGGAATCGGCTCCTGCCGGAGCTCTCCGCTTCCCAGGGCGCGCGTCGGTCGCCCGGCAACCGCTGCCGGCATCCGCTTCAGGACGACGGCGGGTCGCTCGAGCTTCTGGCGGAAATACTCGAGAGACAGGGCATCGGGCGGGTTGCAGATCAACGCGTCAGAGGCGAGTCCCTCCAGCTCCCGGACGTTCCCCGGGAACGCATGCTCGCGGAGAAGACCAAGCACCTCTTCCGGCACGCGCGGGACGGGCCGGTTCAGACGCGAGGCGCCGGCCCGAAGGAAATGCTCGAACAGGATCGGGATGTCGCCCGGCCGTTCCCGCAGCGGAGGGATCACGACGGAGTGGGACTGCAGCCGGTAGTACAGGTCCGGGCGGAACAGGCCCTGGCTCACCAGCGTGGCCAGCTCGTGGCCCGTGGCGAAAAGAAACCGGGCGTCCGTGCGCGCGGCGCGCGAGTCCCCGATGGGGTAGAACTCCCGTTCCTGCAGGAGGCGCAGCAGCTTCACCTGGGAATCCAGGGACAGGTCGCCGATCTCGTCCAGGAACAGCGTGCCGCCGGCGGCCCGACGGACCAGCCCGGGGCTGTCGCGGTCCGCACCGGTGAACGCGCCCCGCACGTGGCCGAACAGCGCGTCGGAGAACAGCGCGTCGTCCAGGCCGGCGGCGTTGACCGCCACGAACTCTCCGGGCCGGCCGCTCACCTCGTGCACCGCGCGGGCCACGAGCTCCTTCCCGACTCCCGTCTCCCCGATGATGAGGATGGCCAGGTCGGTAGAGCCGATAGCCTCGATGTAGCGGAAGATCCCCCGCAGGGCCTTGCTTCGAGTGACGATCGGGGCAAACGCGTCGGGGTGACGGAGCCCCGGGCTCACGAGCTGCTGTTTCAGGGATGAGTTTTCCGTCATCAGGTCGCCGAGACGCAGCGCGCGGCGGACGCTTGTCACCAGGCGCGCGGAGTCCACCGGCTTGGTGAGGTAGTCCAGCGCGCCGGCCTGGATGCACTGCACGGCGGTGTCCACGTCATCGGAGGCCGTGACCACGATCACCGGCGTCTGGGGATGGTCCCGGACGATCACCTCCAGAAGGCTCCGCCCGGAAGGGGACGGCATCGACAGGTCCAGGAGCACGCAGGAATAGCCGCCCTCCAGGAGCAGGTCTTCCACGCGCTCGCTCTGAGAGCAGCTCACCGTGTGGGACAGGCCGGCGAACTGCAGGCAGGTGGCCGCGCTGAACGTGAACTCCTCGTCATCGTCTACGATCAGGATGGGCAGCGGCGGGGACGGCGCCGCGCTCATTCCCC
>DASRZR010000155.1:0-6867 GCA_035686185.1 Spirochaetia bacterium
GCCGTGCCATCAGGGCGGTTGCGACCGAGGCCCTGGAGCACTTCACGGACAGGCTGGCCGAGACCGACGTGAAGCCGGTGAAGGCGCTGTTCGAGGACATGGAACAGGAGATCATGCGGGACTCGATCGCCAACCGCGGCATCCGCACGGATGGCAGGAATCCCACCCAGATCCGTCCCATTACCTGCGAGATCGACGTGCTGCCTCGGACCCACGGTTCGGCGCTGTTCACCCGCGGCGAGACCCAGGCGCTCGTGGTCACGACGCTGGGCACGGCGCTGGACGAGCAGATCATGGACAACATCGACGGGGATACCCGCAAGAACTTCATGCTGCACTACAACTTCCCGCCGTTCTCGGTGGGCGAAGTAGGTCGGCTCGGTTCCCCCGGGCGGCGCGAGATCGGGCACGGCCACCTGGCCGAACGCGCCATCTCGATGGTGCTCCCCAAGAAGGACGATTTCCCGTACACGCTGCGGATCGTGTCGGAGATACTGGAGTCCAACGGCTCCTCTTCCATGGCCACGGTGTGCGGCAGCACGCTGAGCCTGCTGAACGCGGGCGTGCGCATGCTGAAGCCGGTGGCGGGCATCGCCATGGGCCTCGTGAAGGAAGGGGAGAAGTTCGTCGTCCTGAGCGACATCCTGGGCGAGGAAGACCACCTCGGTGACATGGACTTCAAGGTGGCGGGGACCGAGGACGGCATCACCGCCCTGCAGATGGACATCAAGATCGAGGGCGTCAACGCAGAGATCCTTACCAAGGCGCTGGGCCAGGCCCGCGAAGGACGGCTGCACATCCTGGGGATCATGAACCGCACGATCGCGCAGCCGAGAAGCGACATCTCGGATTTCGCGCCCAAGGTGATCTCGATCAAGGTTCCCACGGAGAAGATCGGGCTGATCATCGGCCCGGGCGGAAAGAACATCAAGGGAATGAGCGAGAAGACCGGCTCGCAGATCAACATCGACGACGACGGAACGGTCACGATCTACAACCACAAGAAGGAAGGCGCAGAGAAGGCGCAGGCCATGGTGGAAGGCCTCATCGAGGAGGCGGTGGTCGGAAAGACCTACACGGGTCCCGTCCGGCGCATCATGGACTTCGGAGCCTTCGTCGAGATCCTCCCGGGCAAGGAAGGCCTGGTGCACATCTCCAAGCTCGCCGCCACCCGTGTGGAGAACATCAACGACGCGGTGAAAGAGGGAGACGTGCTCACGGTGACGGTCACCGAGATCGATCACATGGGCCGGATCAACCTCGCCACCAAGGAGGCCCTGGAAGCGAACCCCGGCCTCATGACGGAGCGCGCGGAGCGCCGTCCGCCCCGGCGGGACGGGGATCGGCCGCGCAGCGGCTACCGGGACGGCCCCCGTCACGACGGACCCCGGGGGGACCGCGGCTACGATCGGCCGCGCGGGCCCCGACCACCGCGGCGGGATGGACCCGGCGGCTACGACGGACCTCGCGGCGGTCACCAGGAGTGATCTACACGGAAAGACTGGCAAGCGGAGCAACCCTGCTCCTCGAGCCGGTTGACCGCACCGATACCCTGTGCATCGGTTTCTGGTTTCTTCACGGCTCACGAGATGAAGCCCCGTCACGGCGGGGCTATTCTCATCTCCTGGAGCACATGCTCTTCAAAGGCACCGCCCGCCGGTCCGCGTTCACCATTGCGCGGGAAGTAGACCGGGTGGGCGGCCTCATCAACGCATTCACGGAAAAAGAGACTACCTGCCTGTACACGATCATCCCCCGGGAGCACCTGCGCCTTGCCTTCGACATCCTGACGGACATGACCGTGGCCTCCACGCTGGATCCCGCCGAGCTGGAAAAAGAGAAGGAAGTCATCATCAACGAGATCCGGTCCGCGGACGACTCCCCGGAAGAGAAGGGTCACGACCGGTACCTGAAGGAGATGTGGGGAGAGCACCCGCTGGCGCACAAGATCACCGGCGAAGTGGAAGACGTCCGGGGGGCGGGCCGCGAGGCGCTGGCGCAGTTCTCCTCTGAGTGGCTGGTGCCCGCGAATACGATCATTGCCGTAGCGGGCAACTTCCACGCGGATGAGGCCCGCGCCCTGGCATCTGCCGTGTTCCCCTCCGCCGGCCCCCACCAACGGCCGGCGCGGGCGGTGCCGGAGTGGAAGCGGCGAGTGTGCTTCGTGCCGGACCGCTTCAACCAGGTCCAGGTCTACGCCGGTACCTGCTACCCGCTGACGCACGCCATCGCGCCCTACTACACCTCACTCGTGTTCAGCACGGCATTCGGTGAATCCATGAGCAGCCGCCTGTTCCAGAAGCTTCGGGAAGAGCAGGGGCTATGCTACACGGTCTACTCCTTCCGAACGTTTTTCTCGGACCTGGGCATGTGGACGATCTACGCCAACACCACCCCGGCGCAGACCGCCCGCTTCCTGGAGGCGCTGGACGGTGAGCTCTCCCGGCTGCTGAAGGAGCCTCTCTCCGACCGGGAGATCGAGGATGCAAAGAGCCACCTCGTGGGAAGCATGATCCTTTCCCGCGAGGACATGGAAACGCGCATGAAGCGCCTGGTGCGCCAGTTCCTGATGATGGACCGCATCCTGTCCTTCGAGGAGTCGGTGGCCGCGCTGCGCGCCGTGACTCCCGCCTCCGCGGAGGAGTACGCCCGCGCCTGCCTCCGCCCGGATTCATTCAGCCTGCTCGCCTACGGAAGCCGCGGCGTCGGGAAGCACCGGGCGTTCGACTTCTCCTTTGCCGGCGGCGCGCATCCGCGGGGCAAGAGGTGACGCATGGAGATCCCCGTCGTGCGCTGCACCGCGGAGCCGGGCGCCCTGCCCGAGTACCAGTCCGTGGGGGCGTCGGGAGCCGATCTTAGAGCCCGGCTTGACCGGGACCTTGTCATCGGCCCCGGACAAAGGGCGCTCGTGCCAACGGGCCTGCGTTTCCAGATCCCTGCCGGGCTGGAGGGCCAGGTGCGGCCCCGCTCCGGGCTTGCGGCGCGACACGGCATCACCGTCCTGAACACGCCGGGAACCATCGACAGCGACTACCGCGGAGAAGTGCAGGTCATCCTGGTCAACCTCGGGCAGGCGGAGTTCCGGGTGAAAAGCGGAGACCGCATCGCCCAGATCGTATTCGCCCCGGTGGTCCGTGTGAGCTTCAGTCCGGAAGCCGGCATCGACGAGACGGCCAGGGGGAGCGGCGGCTTTGGCTCTACCGGCGTGTAGGGCAGGGCGCCTCCCGGGAGCTGCCCGGGCTGTCGCCTTCGCGCTCCTGTGGCTGGGTGCTGCCTCCGTCCTTGGCGCGGCGCCGGCGGTGTCGGAAGGGGCGGCGGCCCTGCTGAACCACGCGCGGATCCAGCTTGCCTCGGGCCGACCCGATGATGCGCTGGACCTTGTCCGCCAGATGCGCAACGAGTTTCCCGACTCGCCCCTGCTCGCGGACGCGGATGCGCTGGCTGTCCAGTGCTCGCTGGCGGAGAAAGACGTCTACAAGGCTCGGTACTTCTTCGAACGCCTCGCGGGCGCAGCTCCGTCAAGCCGCGCCGCGTTTGCCGCTGCCGTCGCGCTGGGCCGGTACTACTATGACCTCCACGCCTGGCTGGCATCCCTGGAGTACTACACCCGGGCGGTTTCCCTGTTCCATGCCGGCAGCAGCGGAACCCGGGCAGACCTGGACGCGGCTCTCCTGCATTCGGCCGAGCTTTGCACGTGGAGGCTTGACGACCCCGTGAAGGCGAGGGGGTACCTGCGCCGCATCTCGGGGACAGCGCTTGCTCCGTCTGATGCGGCCCTCTACGCCCAGCTTCGGGTGAGGCTGCTCTGGTCCTCCCTTCCGGCGAGCGCGTTGGGCCTGAAGGACGCCAACGTGTCCTCTCTCCTGGTGGACGGGGACGACCTGTGGGTAGGCACCTGGAACGGCGGCGTGGCCCGCTACTCACTTTCAGGTGACGTAAGCGACCCGTTTCCCCTCCCGGCTTTCTCCCGCTCCCTGGAGGCGATGGACCGACGGATCTGGATCGGCACCACGGAAGGGCTCTCGTGGTACGGGAAAGGCACCGGACGCTGGCAGTCTGACGCGGACCCGGAGGCGGATCACCCGTATTCGGTCCAGGTGGTCCGTCACGCCGGGGGCGGCCTGTACGTGGGCACGCTGGGAGACGGCCTCTTCCGCCAGGGAGACGACGGCTGGACTCCCGTGGTGGATGGGAGCCTCCCCGGGAAGTTCGTCACGTGCCTCTCCGAGGACGCTTCCCGGGGGTGGCTGCTCATCGGTACGATGAACATCGGGCTTGTCATCCTGGACATGAAGACCGGAACCATGAGCACACTCGCGGAGACCGTTCCCACGTTCACATCGGAGAACATCACGTCGATCCTTCCCGCGCGGGACGGCACGATCTGGATCGGGACCTACGGTGAAGGGCTGGCGGCGTGGAACCCCGTGACGGGGAAACTGGACCGGTTCACGAAAGAGAGCGGGCCCGAGGTCCGCGACAACTGGATCCTGTCCACCTGCGAGACGGACCGCGCCTTGTACTTTGGAACCTTCGGAGGCGGGGTGAGCGTGCGTTCCCGGGCGGACGGCTCCTGGCGCTGGATTGGCATCCGGGACGGCCTGGCGTCCATGGACGTGGCCGCGATCGCCTGGAAGGCTCCCCGCGTGTTCTTCGGCACGCTGGGAGGCGGGGTGTCGGTGTACGACGAGGACGGGGATGGCTCGCTACCCTAGGCTTGCCTGGCTGTACGTCAGTCGCGAATACCTCCTTTCCTTCGCCGTGGCGTTCCTGTTCTTCTTTTTCCTGTTCTTCATCAACCAGGTGCTCGTGATGGCGGAGGACATCTTCTCCAAGAAGGTCGCCTTCTGGGACGTGGTGCGCCTCATCGTGTATTCGTTGCCCATCGTGGTGGCGTTCGCCTTTCCGTTCGGATCCCTGGTGGGCTCCCTCATGGCAGTGGGCCGCCTGTCCTCCGACAACGAGCTGCTCGCCTTCGGGTCCCTCGGCGTGGCGCCGCGCCAGATCCTGATGCCGATGCTGTTCCTGGGACTGGCGTTCTCCTCGGTTTCCTTCGTGACCAACGACTACTTCCTGCCCCTGGGGAACCTGAAGTTCGCCGAGGTGTACCGCCGGGTGCTGTATTCCAACCCGGGCCTGGAGCTGGAGCCGTACTCCGTGAAGCGATACGAAAACACCACGATCATCACGGGGCCGGTGGACGGCCGCCAGATCCGCAACGTGGTGATCGTGGACAAGTCCGTGGAGGGAAACCGTCGGGTGATCACCGCGGATGACGCGCGGCTGGATGAGAGCTCCGAGCAGCCAGGCGTCGTATCCCTGGCGCTGGACCACGTGTTCACGCAGCTCAGCTACCCGCGGGACGGGGACCGCTATGACTACACCACGGCGGACTCCATGGTGTACACGATCCTTTTGCAGAACATCTCCTCGGTGTCCCTCGGCGGGCTCACCCCCTCCACGATGAGCTCCCGTGACCTGTGGCGCCAGATACGGGACAAGTCCGTGGACGAGCGGGCGGCCCGCAGCCAGAGAGATGCCCAGGTGGCGCGCCTGCAGTTTGGCCTGGCGTCCAGCCTTCGAGCAGCGGAACGGGAAGCGTCCCGGGACCCGTCAACGATCGGCGCTGGCCGCGTGGCGCTGGGCGGACTGTGGCGCAACTGGACGGCGGAAGCCGGCCGCAGCGTGACGGACATGAGCCTCCAGTCCTTCCGGGTGGAGCTGAACCGCAAGTTCTCCATGCCGGTCGGCTGCCTCGTCTTTGCGTTCTTCGCCTTCCCGGTAGGCGTGCGCGCCCGGCGCAGCGGGCGAACGGTGGGGTTCGGCATCGGGTTGTTCGTCGCCATCGTGTACTGGGGGCTCCTGGTGGCCGGGCAGACCTTCGGCGTGCGCATGTCCCTGTCTCCTGCCTTTTCCATGTGGTTCCCGGACGCGGTGGTGCTGGCGGCCGGCGTCACCGTGTTCCTGGTCGGGAGGGGGCGATGAGGCTCCTGCGACGCATGCTGCTGCAGCAGTTCATTCCCATCTTCGTGGTGGCGCTCCTGTTCTTCGTGCTTCTCCTGCAGCTCATCGACGTGTTCAGCAGCATCTGGCGCTACTTCGCCCACAACGTGCCCTTCTCCGAGGTGGCGCAGATCGCGCTCCTGTACGTGCCCAAGTGCGTCTCCTTTGCGCTGCCGGTGTCGTTCCTTTTCGCGGTGGCATACAGCCTGGGCCTCCTGTACGGCAACAACGAGCTGGTGGCAGTGTTCGGCTCCGGCGTGAGCCTCTACCGCCTGGTCCTGCCGTTCCTCGTGCTGGGAGTGGCCCTGAGCGTCGGAGGGTTCTTCTTCGAGGACCAGGTGGTCATCCCGACGTTCCACTCCAAGAATGAGCTGTACGATATGGCCGTTCGGCAGGTGACGTCGCTCAGCCAGTCCAACGTGGCCGTGACAAGCCCGGACCAGCGCGTGGTGTACGTGGCGGACTATTACAACGACAGCTTGAGCCGGCTGACCGGGGTCACCGTCATTGTCCGGGACGAGCACCTCGCGCTGCAGACGCGGATCGACGCGCAGATGGCGGACTGGAAGGACGGCCGCTGGGTTCTGCAGGCCTGCCGCATCTTCACGTGGGACGCCGGCACCCGCCTGCTGTCCGACCGCACGGCGCCGACCTTCGACTCTCCCTTGTTGAGCGAGCCACCGGCCACCTTCCGCCGCCTGGCGCGCAACATCGAGGAGATGAGCCGCACGGAGTCCGAGCGGTACGTGGCGATGATCCGCCGGGCCGGCCTGCCGTACCGCGAGGCGCTCACGGACCTGTACCGCAAGTATTCTTTCGCCTTCACGCCGCTCGTGGTGGCGTTCATCGCCAGCAGCCTGGGCA
>DASRZR010000156.1:0-10540 GCA_035686185.1 Spirochaetia bacterium
GACCCACACACCTCAGCTTCCGTTCGCACTATTCCCTGCTCCACGGCTGCCGCTCACCGCAGGAGATCTGCCGGTTCGCCCGGGAGCGCGGCATCCGCACCGTGGGCATGGTGGACATCAACAGCTTCAGCGGGCTGGTGGACTTCCTGCTGGCCGCCGGACGGGAAGGGGTCCGTCCGGTGGCGGGAGTGTCCGTGCGGAAGGACCGGCGGGTGCTGTTCACCGCCTACGTCATGAACCGCGGCGGCTACGGGGCCATCTGCCGGGTTCTCACGGAGCTCCTGTGCCGCGACGCGGAGGAGGTGCCCTCCTATGATCCGGTGGAAGACCTGCTGCAGCGGGGCTGGGACGGGCTTTCCGTCATGAGCAGCCACCAGGATGTCGTGAACCGGCTGCTGGCAAGGGGCCGGGAGGGCCTGTACGTGCAGCTCACTTACGGCTTGCCGTTCTCCGAGCTGGCCGGGTTCGCGCGGGACCACGGCCTGCCTGCCGCCGCGGTCCAGGACACCGTGTTCCTGGATGATGGCGATGAGAGACTCTACCCCCTGCTGCGCGCCATGGACCTCAATACCACCGTGGAGCATGTGCCCCCGGACGAGCTTGCGGCCGGGACGGGCGGCGCTCTTCACTTTGCGGCGCCGCCGGCAGTGAGCCGGTTCTTCTCCGCGGTACCGGAGGCGCTGGCGGCCACCGGCCGCATCGCGGAAGAGGCGGACTGCTCCGGCATCATCAGCCCGACGTTCGTCTTCCCCGGCTGGAACGGGCTTCCGGAGGAAGCCGCCCAGGCCGAGCTGGTGGCTCTCTGTGAGGCAGGCGTCGTGCGCCGCTACGCCACGATGCGGCCGGACATACGGGCCCGGCTGGATTACGAGCTTTCCGTCATCCGGGAGAAAGGCTTCGCCTCCTACTTCCTGGCGGTGAGGGACATCGTGCAGCAGTGCCCGCGCACCTGTGGAAGAGGAAGCGCGGCCTCCAGCATCGTGTCCTACCTGCTGGGGCTCACGCACGTGGACCCGCTGCGCTACACGCTGTTTTTCGAGCGCTTTCTCAACCGGGGCCGGCGGGACCCGCCGGACATCGACATCGATTTCCCGTGGGACGAGCGGGAGAGCATCCTGCGCTACGTGTTCCAGAGGTACGCCGGCAGGGCCGCGATGGTGGCAACGCACATCACCTTCGGGGCGCGTTCGGCTATCCGGGATCCGGCCCGCGCCTATGGCCTTCCGGAAGAGGAGATCGCCCAGATCCAGCGCTCGTTCCGCCATGGCAGGTTCGAGGAGATTCCCGGCTGGCTGAGGGAGGCGGCAGCCCGGATCCGCGGGATGCCGCGGGACCTCGGCACCCACTGCGGCGGAGTTGTCATCACGCCCGGCCGGATCACGGACTACACGCCGGTCCGGCTTTCCCCGCTGGGGTACCCGGTCATCGCATGGGAGAAGGATGGGGCAGAGGAGGCCGGCCTCGTGAAGATCGACCTGCTGGGCAACCGTTCCCTGGCCGTGCTGCGGGACTGCCTCCGTCTTATCGACCAGAGACACGGCGTGAGCCTGGAGTGGGAGAGCTTCGATCCCGTGCAGGACGCGCCCACCGCGGAGCTCATCGGCAGCGGAGCCACCATCGGCGTGTTCTATGTGGAGTCCCCGGCCACGCGCCAGCTCCTGTCCCGGATGCAGTGCGGAGACTACGAGAACCTCGTGGTGGCCAGCTCCATCATCCGTCCCGCGGCCAACTCCTACATACAGACCTGGGTGAAGCGCCTGCACGGCGCGCCGTACCGGCCGCTGCATCCGCTCATCGAGCAGACGCTGGCGGAGACCTTTGGCGTCATGGTCTACCAGGAGGACGTCTCCCGCGTGGCCATCGATCTCGCGGGGTTTCCAATAGAGGAGGCAGACCGGCTCCGCAAGATCCTGTCCAAGAAGGACCGGGACCTGCGCCTGCCGGACCTGCGGGAGCGGTTCTTTGCCGGGGCGCAGGCGCGCGGCGTTCCCCCAGAAATAACCGTGAAGGTGTGGGACATGATCCTTTCGTTTGACGGGTACTCCTTCTGCAAGGCCCACAGCGCCTCCTACGCGCAGGTGTCCTTTCGAGCTGCGTGGATGAAGCGTTTCTACCCGCTGGAGTTCATGGCCGCGGTGATCAACAACGGCGGCGGGTTCTACGGCCGACAGACCTACGTGGACGAGTGCCGGCGGATGGGCTTCCCGGTCCTGCCGCCGGACGTGAACTCAAGCCGGTGGGAGTACACCGTGGAGGCCGGAGCGCTTCGAGTCGGCTTCTGCCAGGTCAGGGAGACGCGGCGGGATTTCGTGCAGGCCATCGTGGACGAGCGGGAACGGGGAGGGTCGTTCACGGGCTTCAGTGACTTCTGCGCGCGCGTGCCCTGCCGCTTCGATGACGTGCGGGTGCTCATCCTGTGCGGCGCGCTGGACTCCGTTGCAGACGGGTGCACCCGGCCGCAGCTCTTCTTCCAATGGCTGCGCCAGCGCAAGGAGGAAGGGCTGGGTTTCCCGTCGCCGCCGCCACCGGTCCTTGCCGACTACCCTCGGCGCGTGAAGCTGGCGGACGAGGTGCGCACGCTGGGCATCATCGTGAGCCGGCACCCGCTGGAGCTGTTCCGTCCGCGCATCCGCCGGATCGCGGACCGGGAGGGGCTTCCTCCGCTGGTGGGCTCCTGCGACATCCCGTCCTGGCGCGGCCGGCGAATCTGGACCGCCGGCATCCTGGTGACCGGCAAGGAGGTCTCCACCCGGAAGCGGGAGCCCATGATCTTCGTGAGCTTCGAGGACGAGGAGGCGGTGTTCGAGACCGTGTTCTTCCCGGACGCGTTTCGCCGCTTCTACCCGCTGCTGGACGACGCGTGGGCATTCCTGATCCACGGCCGGGTTCAGGACGACGACGGCTCCCTCACGCTGAGCGTGGAACGCCTCCTGCCGGTGTCCCGCCGGGCCGGCGTCGGAGACCGTTGGGGCACGGAGGCTCCTGAGAGGCCGCCGATGTTCCTCTGGGGGCGTTTCCAGGATCCGGGGGACCTGCCCGGCGCGACGTCCGCCGCGGCTGCCCCGTCGGCACAGGAGGCACGCGCATGATCGTCCTGTACATGAAGAACCGTCCCTGGAGCGGCGAGCCGCGGTGCGACTACGTGAGGGTCGTCTCGGTGCGTCCCGCCCGGGTGGCCGGCTACCGGATCGAGGGTGCCCGGCTGGTCCCCCTGGAGCTTCCGCCCGGCTACCTGGAGCGGTTCCGCGGCTGGTATCACCCCGCCACCGCGTGGGAGATCCAGGAATACCGGAGGCTGGGAGGGGACGGTCTGGCAGCGCATCACGCCTGAACGTAGACCACCTCAGCGCTCTGGACAGCGGCGAAACGGTATAGCTATACTCCTGTTCAAGGAGCGGCGGCAGGCATGGGCGTGGTGTACCGCAAGGAGCTTGGTCAGCACTCGGTGGAGCTGGAGGTGAGCGGGGACCTCACCGACCTCACGGTGAACGAGTTCCGTGCGGCCCTCTACTCCGAGCTGGATCGACCCCACCACCAGGTCCGGTTGAACCTCCTGAAGGTCAAGAGCATAAACTCCGCGGCCCTTGGCGCCATCCTGCTGTTCCAGAAGAAGGCGCGGGACGAGGGCAAGGAGATCATCATCTCCGAGTGCAGTGACGAGCTGCGCAAGACCATCATGGCCATCCGGCTGGACCGCATCATCGCCGTGGAAGGGGAAGCTCCTCCCACGCTGACGGGGTAAGCCGAGGCGAATCCCGGGCCGGCGTCCCGGATCCCGGACTCTTTCTCCGGGCGGCTAGCTCAGTTGGTCAGAGCGACTGGTTTACACCCAGTAGGTCGGGGGTTCGAGCCCCTCGCCGCCCATGGTTTCAATCGCAAGCTTCCCACCCGTGCCCGAGGGGACTAGAGGCCATCCGCTCCCAGCAGTTGCGTGATCCGCGCCAGGTGGTGGTCGTCGTGCTCGGCCACAAAAAGCATGTGGTCGATAAGACGCATCGGCGTTCCCAGCCGGGGGTGAAGCGCCGTCTTGGAGAACGCGGTGGGATCCAGGCCCTGCAGGGTGCGCACAAGGGCTTGCCGCGCGCTGCGGAAAGTCCCGAGGACCGCGGCCACCGGCGCCTCGTTGTGATGAGCCTCGTGTGTCCGTCGGTTGGTAAGGTCAGCGACCTGCAGGCGCTCGTGCCCCTGGACGAAGTCCTGGACGCGCGCCGCCCAGAGCGGCTCGAGGTCGGCCAGGTGGCCGGCGTTCTCCTGGATGGACCACGTGCCGTCCGGCTTTCGCACGAGAACCTCCCGTGAAAGGGGCCCGAGCCTCTCCTCCAGCCGGGCGGGAGCTCCCCTCAGCCGTTCAAGCACATTTGGGAAAACCGCGTCCGGGACGTCGAATCGAAACACCCGCTCGAACCACGGAATGAGCGTCGCCATGGCGCCTCCTGAAGTTGCTATCCTTCACGGGAATGCCCCACGCGTCCAGAGCGGGGGCAAGTCAGCGCGTGAGGGGCTTCTCCGCGATCAGGGAACGAACGTCGAACGCGATATCGGCGGGAGTCGCCGCGGCGTTCAGCCAGGCGCGCAGCCTTCCGCTCCTGTCCACGAGCAGGAACGGCGTGTCGTGTCCCACCTCGTAGCCGCCGCCGAACCGCGCGATGATACGGCCCGCCACGATCTCGCGATCTTCCTGGCTCAACCCGAAGGACGCGTCCTGAAGCTCCTGGGATGAGTCGGAATCGGTCGCGCCCGGGCCCGGGGCTGGCGAGGGACGAAAGTCCTTCGTGGCGGCTCCGCCCGAGGACGCCGCGGGAGGATCGACGCCGATAGCGTAGTCACTCCAGACCTTTCGCACCACGGGGAGCGGTCCCGTGACAAAGTGCCACGCATCGTACATGCCGATCTCGCGGCTGTAGTCTGCGAGCACGGCAGGCGTATCCCGCGCGGGATCGGTGGTAACGGGAACGACAACGACCCCGGAAGCGTCGGTGCCCAGCAACCTCACCGTCTCTCTCAGCTTGAGCGCGAGGAACGGGCAGAAGTCCGTGCAGTGGGTATAGAGGAAGGAAAGAAGGACCACCTTCCCGCGCGTGCTGGCCATGTGGAAAACACGGTTGGCCTGGTCGGTCAGCGTGAAGTCAGCAGCCGGCGGGGCCGGGGAGATGACCGTGCCGCGAAGGGGAGGCGTTGCATCCGACGCGTGCGCCACGGTCGTGGCCAGGGCCAGTATGCCAGCCGCCGTTGTGCGAACAAAGGCGCGCATGTCAGTTGACGACGATCGTCCCGGTCATTCCGTAGTGAATCTTGCAGTGGTAACCGTAGGTGCCTGCCTTGAGGGTGGCCACAACGGCAGGGCTGAAGGTCATTCCGGGGGCAAGGTCCCCGCTGTCGAACAGACCCGTATCGGAGGTGACCGTGTGGGTGACATCCTGGTTGTTCGTCCACGTGACGGTAACGCCGCTGGCGGCCGGGAACGTGAGGGGCGACGGGTTGAAGCTGTACTGGGAGAGAGACACGCCCGCCGTGCTGCCGCCCATCCACCCGGTACCTTTCACCAGCGTTCCGCCGCTGGTGTACATCTGGCACCCGAAGAGCGCCCCGATGGCGGCGAGAAGAACAACCCGACCTGCGACCAGGAGAAATCTGCTCATGCCCCGGTATACGGCAGAAGTGCCGCCCCGGATGTCGAGAGCCCTCAGTCCGGCGGCTCGTCCGTATCACGGCAGGCTGTGGGGCGTCTCTTCGGCCCGAGCATCCTCGTCAACTTCTCAATGATCTGACGGCTTCGCGGGCTGCGCCGGCAGTGCAGGGCGGTCAGGATCTCGGAAAGCTCGGCCGCAGAAAGCTCCACACCCGGGCGATGCCCCCGCTGGCGGACAACGATGCCAGGATTCCTCACGCGCCACCTCCCCGCGTGCCGCAACGGCCCGTGTCCTCCATTCAAACACCGATTCGATGCGCGCGCAACCGTTTCGGGCGGGGCACGGCGGTGCCGAAAAGCTTGCGGGCAGCCGTTTCGGATGGTAGAATCCGTGCTTCCAGGATTGCTGTAGCCGATTGCGCTCCCGGGCGTGATCCTATGCAGTAGACTGACCAGGCGACTGCTCCGAGCGGTCGCGCACGGAGAGGCATATGAAGAGACTCATCCCGCTCGCGGTGGCGCTCCTGCTTACGCTGCCCATGGCAGCCGGAGCGGCCGCGGCAAGTGCTGCTCACGTCGTGTATGCCGCAGGCTCCTACTTCAACAAGGGCGTGTCCAAGGCAGCCTACTGGAAGGGCGTGACGCTCGTGGACCTGCCGGGGGATGGCACACACGCGGCAGGCGCCCAGTCCATCTTCGTGTCCGGCTCCACGGTCTACACCGCCGGCTACTACTCCGACGGCGCCAAGGAGATCCCCTGCTTCTGGACTGGCAACAAAAAGACAGACCTCCCGGGGGACGGCAAGCACAACGGCCGGGCCACCTCCCTCCAGGTGGTGGGCACCACGATCTACACGGCGGGTTACTACTCCGACGGCACAAAGGAGACCCCCTGCTTCTGGACCGGCACGGTACGGACCGACCTGCCCGCGGCGACGGCCGGCGGCGGTGAGGCTCTCTCCATCACCGTCTCCGCCGGCACGGTCTACACGGCCGGCTATTCGGAGACATCGCAGGGAAAGTCCCCCTGCTACTGGGTGGGGAACAAGAGGACGGAGCTTCCCCGCAACGCGCAGGTTCCGGGCAACGGGGTCGCCAACGGCATCTTCGTTGCCAAGACGTCCGTGTACGCGGTGGGATACGTAGCGGACGTAGACCGCGACACGCCGTGTCTCTGGACGAACGGGAAGAGGGCAGATCTGCCGGTGGACAAGCCGTCGGGCCTGGAAAGCCTCAACGGTTATGCCAACGCCGTGGTGGTGGCTGGCGGCGTTGTCTACGCCGCGGGACAAGCCCAGAAGCCTGTGGCCCAGGGGGATCCCGTGTACAGCGCCTGCCTCTGGGGGGGCGCCAAGAAGACGGACCTGCCGGGGGACGGCAAGCACAAGGCGAACGCCTACGCGCTGTTCGTGAGCGGGGCAACCGTCTACGTGGCGGGGTTCTACTCCAACGGGACGCGCGAGATCCCCTGCTACTGGGCGGGCGCCAAGCGCACGGACCTCAAGAGCGGGACCGACGATGACGCCGAGGTGTACGCGCTCTTCGTCTCGTAGGTGGTGGCGCGATCATGATGGCTTCGTTGCCGCAGCGTTTCGCGGCATTCTTCCAGCACTGGATCGGCTGGGGCTGGACGCTGACGGCTCTGCTGTGGGTGGCGGGCGCCCTCGTCATCCTGGGGCCTGTCCAGCGTCATTTCCTGCAGCGCACCGGCAGTCGTCGCCTGACCATCGTGGTGTTTGTGGTGTGGAGCCTCGGTGTGATCGTGCTCGCGGCCCGGTGGTTCGGCTTCGGCGCCCCGCCGGGCGGCTGAGTGCCTACCCCGCCGGCAGGAGCAGGGTCTCGTCGTGCGGCGTGCGGTCAAGCATTCCGCTGAGGGAGGCGGCGTCCCGGTCCCATTCGGTGAGCGGCGCCACGCCGAATCGTTCCTCCACGTAGCGCAGCACAGAAGTCACATCGTACGGCGTGTGGTCCACGAAACCCGGCCGGGCCCAGGGGGATACCACCAGAGCCGGCACGCGCGGCCCGAGCATCGCCCCGTGCCGAACCGGCGGCGGGACGTGATCGTAGAACCCGCCATTCTCGTCCCACGTGATCACGAGCACGGTGTCTTCCCAGGCGGAGCTCTTCATCAGCGCGTTCACCACCGCGGTGACGTACCACATGCCGACTCGAACGTCCGTGAGCGGATGCTCGCTCTCCTCCCCGCTGGGGAAGATCCAGGCAACGGACGGAAGCGCCCCGGCGCGCAGATCCTCAAAGAGCTGCCGGGTGGGCACCACGCGACCCGGTGAGGCCGCGACGGAGCTGAATCCCGCCAGCGGGTTGAGCGGGCCGAACCGGGACGGGCTCCCGCCCACGTAGCTCTTCCACGAGATGCCGGCCGCGTCCAGCTCATCGGCAAGGGAAGGAAACGGGTAGCTGCCACCGGCCGGTCGGCTCCGGTTCGTCCGAGCGCCGCCGTCCCGGCCGGCCACGGCAAACAGGTGGTTCGGGAGGGTAGGGCCGGCGAAGGAGCTGAAGAAGTTGTCCGCCAGCGCGAAGCGGGACGCGTAGCTCCAGTAGTTGGGGATGTCGCGCGAATCGTAGTACCCCATGGCGTCAGCGGTGGCGCCCGCCGTCACGAACCGGTCCATCTTCCCGCCGTCCACCGCCGCCTTCACGGCTCCCACGGAATGATTCGGGTTGGAGCTGACCGCGGAGCGGAGGTGGTGCGCCGCCACGCCCTCCACCACGACTCCCGCCGCAAGGCCGTTGGCGCCAGGAAACGTTCCGAAGTAGTTGTCGAAGCTGTGGTTCTCCTGCATGAGAAGGAGGATGTGCTGGACGCCGTGACCAGCCGTCGCGGCTGCCGCAGGAGGCGGCCAGGCTGTTCCGCCGGTGACCCGCAGCCGTCGGGCATTCAACACGCCCGCGGCGAACGTCCCGATGACGCGGACATGCAGCCCCGCCCGGACTTCCGGCGAGCCGGCGGGCGGACGGACGCAGTATACCGTGGCCGTGCGGTCATCCTCCACGGCCAGCACGACGCCCGTCTGGTCCAGGACGGTGCCGCTGACGCCCACGGTAGCCGCCTCCAGGCCGCGGGCCTCCTCCAGCAGCTTTCCGACGGCGCCGCTGGCAGCCAGGCGTCCCCCGTCAACGGAGGCAAGCGCGATGAGCGCGGCGACGACCAGCAGCCGCATCACGGTGAATGGATTCTGCGCTGGGGGTCCTGGCGATAGAACGCGCTGAGGAGGCGGTACACGTCCGGGTATTCCCGGACCAGCGTAGCGGGCCGCTCGAAGAAATACTCCGAGGTAACGGCGAAGAACTCCCCGGCATCTTCCACGGCATACGGATCGATCTTCAATCCGCGTCTGCCCCGGCGGGCTCGCTTTCGCATGTCATCGAAGGCCACGGAGAACACGCGGTGCCATTCCTCGGGGTCCATGCCCGCGTGCAGAGAGGGGCGGCCGTTTACGTCTCCGTCCAGCAGGTCCAGGCGGTGGGCCGCCTCGTGGATGATCACGTTGTAGCCATCCCCCCAGCCGGAGGCCTCCACGTCCTTCCAGGACAGGAGCACCGGGCCGCTGTCCCATGACTCGCCGCTGTTGTCCTCGTCCCACTCGTGGACCACGCCGGCCGCGTCGAAGGAGGTGTGCTCCTCCACGAACACGTCCGGCACGATCACCACGGTCTTCCAGTTGTCGTACCATTCCATCCCGAGGTGCAGGATGGGCAGACAGGCCTGCACGGCGACAACCTCCCGCATGGCGTCGTCCAGGTCGAGGCCGTCCGCTCCTTCAAAGGTTTTCTCGTGCGCGAAGACGGTGGAGAGCTCCCGGAGCGTTGCCAGGTCGTCCGAGGCCAGTCCGGCAAGGATGGGGTGGTCCTCCACGAGCCACCGCCAGGTGTCCGGCGGAAGAAGGTGCTCCTTCAGGATTCGTTTACGGCGGATGCTGCGGAAGATTCCCAAGATATCACCAGTGTTACAGCGCCCGATGGGAGTCGAACCCACGGCTCCAGCTTGGAAGGCTGGGGTATTACCGTTATACGACGGGCGCGCGAGCGCATTCCGGAAGACGTAATCTACCAGCCGCGCCGCCAAAGGTCAACGGAGGGCTGTCGGGCGGAGCGCCGGGCAGGGGTGGAAGGGCAGGCCGTGTGTCTCCCGACTGGCCGCGCCCCCGGCCTGGTAGTATAGTCGCCGCGTCGACGGCAGTCCGTCGCGGGGGTGAGACCATGGGAACTCGGGGTGAGGTGTTCTCTTCCAAGGCCAACACGGCCCGGCGTACCTACTTCTTCAACGTGAAGGAGAACCGCACCGGGGACCTCATGCTGAACATCGTGGAGAGCAAGAAGGGGGAGGAGGACCGCTACGAGAGGCGGTCCCTCATCGTCTTTCAGGAGGACCTCCCCTCGTTCCTGGAGGCGTTCGACGCTGCCGTGGGCTTCCTCAAGGGGCGGGGATCTCCAGCTCGATCTGCACGGGAGGCGCCTCGTCGGGATCCCGAACCCTGAAGGTCCGCCGCTGAATGGCGGAGGGTCCGAGGCGCCGCACCAACCGGCAGTGCTCCGCAGTGGGATAGCCCTTGTGCCGCTCGTAGCCATAGGCCGGCTCCACGCGGGAGTACTCCGTCATCCAGGCGTCCCGCGCCGTCTTGGCGAGTATCGAGGCCGCCATGATCTCGGGCACGGTAGCGTCTCCCTTGACGATCGCCTCCGCGGGGATCCCGCAGTCCGGGCAGTCACGACCATCCACCAGCAGGCGGTCCGGGCGAGTGGTGAGCGCATCCACGGCGCGCTTCATGGCGAGGAGCGTCGCCTGCAGGATGTTCAGCCTGTCGATCTCCTCGTGCGTGGCCCAGCCCAGCGCCCAGGACACGGACTGCTCGCCGAGCACCCACTTCATGGCGTCCACCACGTTGCTCT
>DASRZR010000157.1:0-6659 GCA_035686185.1 Spirochaetia bacterium
CACAAGGACAACTCGCTGGAGGAGCCACCGGAAGGCATCGAGATGACGGACGACAACGACCGCGCGCGTGCGGCGTTGAAGGCCGGCTGCGTGGTGGGGGGCACCGCCTGGTTCTGGTCCCGGGAGGAGATGACGGAGTCCGCGGACTACCTGTTCATCGACGAAGCGGGCCAGATGTCACTTGCGCACGCGCTGGCCACGGGACGGGCCGCGCGCAACATCGTGCTGCTGGGGGATCCGCAGCAGCTCGAGCAGCCGCAGCGGGGAGCGCATCCGGAGGGCGCGGAGGTGGCGGCCCTCGTTCATCTCCTGCAGGGCAGGAAGACGATTGCCGATGAGGCGGGCCTGTTCCTGGACGAGACTTGGCGCCTGCACCCGTCCATCTGCCGGTTCACCTCGGAGCTTTTCTACGAGGGGCGGCTGAACTCCCGCAGGGGCCGGGAGAAGCAGGAGCTGTCGGGCCGGACGCCGTTTGCCGGCAGCGGATTGTTCTTCGTGCCCGTCCCGCACACCGGCAACCAGAACCACTCTCCCGAGGAAGTGGAGGCGGTGGCCGGCATCGTGGAGGGACTCCGTCAGAGCGGCGTGACCTGGACGGACCACGAGGGACACCGTCAACCCCTCGGTGCCCGCGACATCCTGGTGGTGGCGCCATACAACGCCCAGGTGGCGGCGCTGAACCGGCGCCTGGGACAGGAGGCCGTGGCAGGCACCGTGGACCGATTCCAGGGCCAGCAGGCGCCGGTGGTCATCTACTCCATGACGAGCTCCACGGCGCAGGATGCCCCCCGGGGGATGAGCTTCCTCTACAATCCGAACCGCCTGAACGTGGCCACCAGCCGGGCGCGATGCGCGTGCATCCTCGTGGCTTCGCCCCGGCTTCTGGAGCCGGAGTGCAGCAGCCCGGAGCAGATGGTGTGGGCCAACGGCCTGTGCCTCTACCGGGAAATGGCCCGGGAGGTGGACCTTGCCGCACCCCTGCCAGCGCCGCGCAACCCGGAGCCGGGCCGCCGACGCGCGCCGCGCGGGCAGCTCGAGCTGGGGCTCTGAGACCGGACCGCGGGCTCGGCGGCCCTCTCCTGTTCCGGGCAGGCCTCCGCCTCTCGCTGCCGCCTTCAGTCCCCCAGCGCGTCCATCTCCGGCCGTCGCAGCAGCGTGAGATGAACCTCGCTGGGGAACGCGCTCTGGCAGGCGCCGCGGTGGGCAAGCGCCTGGCCGGGCTGGCCCATGCGGTCCAGGACCGTGGCCAGGTTGCAGTGCGGCTCGGGGTACGTCGGCTCCAGTGAAAGGGCCATTTCGTAGGCGTGCACGCCGTCCCGGAAACGTCCGATGGCCACGAGCGAGTTGCCGAGGTTGTTCCATGCCTCCGCAAATCCCCTGTCCGCCTCGATGGCCTGCAGGTATCGCTCGGCCGCCTGCTCTTCCCGCCCCAGCTCGTAGAGCACGTTGCCGAGGTTGAACAGGACCTCCGGTTCCCGCGATGAGTCCAGCTCCGCCGTGTAGAAGCGAATGGCGGATTCCAGGTCCCCTGCCTCTTCCGCGTCCAGGGCCCGGTCGAACCACGAGGTCCCTTCCGCCGCTGCCAGGCCGGACGCGCCGGCCGGCCCGGGGAAGAGGGAGACGCGCTCGATCCCCGGCCGCGCGTCCGTGGCATCGGCGGAATCCCCATGACGAAAGTCCATCAGCCGTTGGCCGCTGGGTTCCACCCAGCTCCCATCCGGCATCCGCAACCGCACGCCGGTGGCGTACGCCTCCAGCCGGCCGAGGATCCGGCCTCCATCCGGCAGCCATCGAGCGATGTCCGCCAGGCTGCGGTGGATCCGGGATGCCGGCACCCCGGCCGCCGTGAGACGGCTCAGCGCCCGCGCGGAGAGGATATCGGTGAACTCGAACCACGCCAGGCGATGGGCGAGCCGGGCGGGCGGCAGGAGGCCTTTGCGCACCCAGGACCTCACGACGGACACCGGCACTTCCACGATGCGGCTGACCTGCTCGGCGGTGTACAGCCGGGAGAAGTCCTCCCGCTCCGTTTTCGCGCCCAGCAGGTCCAGGAACTCCGGCTCCGCCACGAGGCGGACGCCGGCTCCGTGCTCCTTCAGGCTGCGGAAGCGCGCCGCGGCCGGGGACATGCTGCCGTCCGGCGCCAGGGTGCCCAACTGGCTGCCGGCCACGAGCAGGGAGGTGCCGGGCCCGGGCTCGGGCGCCGGGCGTCCCCCGGCCCGCACGACCCGGTCCACGGCCTCTCCCCGGGTCATGGAGAACAGCCGGCCGGTGAACGCTACTTCCTTGCCGGAGAGCTTCGTGCCGTCGTCACTCACCGCGTCATCCCGGGATGAGACCTTCGAACACGGGCGCGCGCAGAAGGCCGCCCTCCGTCAGCTCCGCGTAGCTCACCTCGCAGTACAGGCCGGGCTCGACCCACGCGCCATGCTCGGGGCACGGAACCAGCGGGGCGGCCCGCGGATGGGCGCGCAGAAGCCCGTACATCTCCGTTCGAGATGCCTCCGTGAATCCGCCGCCCACCCGGCCGAGGAACCGCAGCGGGCCGGGCTGTTCCCCCGGCAGCCCGCTTCCCGCCACCAGCAGGCTCTGGAAGTCGTTGCCCGGTTTCTCGATGTAGCCGATGACCGCCACCTGGATCCGAAGCCGGCGCTTGATCTTCACCCAGGCCCCGTTGCGCTTGCCGGACGCGTAGGGGCTGGACAGCTTCTTGGCCACGACGCCCTCCAGCTCCTGCTCACAGGCGCTGCGGTACAGCGCCAGGCCGCCGCCGATCATGCCGTCGGAGAGCATCAGCTCCGGGATCTCCACGCCCCGCAGGACCTTCTCTAGTATCTCCCGCCGCTGCGTGAACGGCAGCGCGAGCCGGGACTCGTAGTCCTGGTACAGGACGTCGAAGGCAACGAACCGCACGACCTTCTGCCCCGCGCCCCGGCCCCGATGCAGCATGAGATCGAAATCCGGCTTTCCATCCCGGAAGGCCACGATCTCCCCGTCCAGCGCCAGCCCGTCCGGCAGCGCCGCCAGGGGGGAGAGCGAACGAAACTGAGGCAGGAGGTCGATGCGGTTCCTGCTCATGAGTCGGACGGTCCCGCCCTCCACCATCGCGGCGGCGCGGAACCCGTCCCACTTGATCTCGAAGAAGTGAGCGTCGGAATCGAACGGCTGGCCGAGCACGGCCAGCATGGGGGCTACGAACTGCGGCAGTGACGGGCCCACGGTGCCCTGAACCTACTCGAGCCGGGCCTCGGGGTCAATCAGAATGCGGCCCCGGGGTCCGTCGCGGGACGGCCCCGGGACTCACCTCCGTTCAGGACTTCTCGGACACCACGAGGTCCGGGTACATCTTCTTGAGGGCGGCGATCTTGGGGAGGTCCCAGAACACGATGTACGGGTAGTCCGGGTTGTTGTCCAGGAACTTCTGGTGGTAGTCCTCCGCCGCGTAGAACGCCTTCAGCGGCTGCACCTGCGTGACGATCGGCCCGCTATAGACCTTCGCGGCGCCAAGTGACTTGATGTAGGCCTCCGCCACCTGCTTCTGGCCTTCGTTCGCATACCAGATCACGGAGCGGTACTGCGTGCCATGATCCGGACCCTGGTAATTCAACTGTGTGGGGTCGTGCGCCACGGTGAAGAAGACCTTCAACAGTGTGCCGTAGCTGATCTTCGTCGGGTCATAGCGCACCTGGATGGACTCCGCGTGGCCCGTCACGCCGCTGCCCACCATCTCGTAGTGCGCGGTGGCCGCCTCTCCGCCCGAATAGCCGGAGAGCACGTCCGTGACTCCCTTCAGACGCTCGAATACGCCTTCCATTCCCCAGAAGCAGCCGCCGGACAACACGGCGGTCTGGATTCCCTTCATCATCGCCGGCGTATCCGCCGGAGGAGCGGGGACGTCCGCCATGGCGGCCGCTGCGCCGCACAGGATCATCACCGCCGCGGCTGTCGAAGCGATGAATGTTCTGCTGGTTCGTATCATCGTGACCTCCTTCATAGGTTGGCACTCGCTCCCAAGATACAGAAATAAGGTCACGGAAGAATCACGGCCGCCGGGAGCACCGCTGTAACCGGTGCCGGCTTCCCGCGCTCTAAGCGGCGTGAACGGACTGAAACTGATGGGCCATCCCCTGCACCCCGCCGTGGTGCATTTCCCCGTGGCCGGCTGGTCTGCGGCGCTGGTCACGGACGTTCTCTACCTCGCCCTCGGCGACCCGGCGTGGTGGAACCTGTCCCGCTGGCTCCTGGTGATTGGCTGCGTCACGGCCCTGGGGGCGATGACCGCGGGCTTCACTGACTTCGTGGCGCTGCCCTCGGGCGGGCCGGCCTCACGACGAGCCCTGCGGCACCTGTCCCTGATGAGCGCGGCGTGGACCCTTTACGCCGTGGACCTTCTGGTGCGGCTGCTCGGCTCGCCGGGCGCCCCTTCCCTGCTCCTGGCCGCCGGGGGCGTTGCCCTGACCGCCGCGGGCTTCGCGGCGCTCCTGGCCGGGGCGCACGTCGGCGCCCAGCTCGTCTACGACCTGGGCGTGGGCCAGACCGGAAAGAAATCGGGCTGACCGCCGGCCGCCGTTATGGCCACGCGGTCCATGACGCGCCGGGTCAGCGCGTCGCAACGCCCGCCCAGGAAGCCGTACAGGGTGATGTCGGGCATGCGCTGCTTCAGGCCTTCCCGCAGCAGGCGCCGGGCGCGGTGCAGGCGCACCTTCGTGTTCTCCGCCGTGATCCCCAGGGCCGCCGCGGTCTCCGCCACGCTCATCTCCTCGATCTCCCGCATGATGAACACCGCCCGGTAGCGGGAGGGCAGTGCCTCCAGCGTGCTCTCGATGAGCCGCCCGAACTGCTCCCGCATCAGCCGGAAATCCTCCGCCTCTGGCGGGGTTGCGGCGGGGCCCGCGCCCGTTGGGCCTCCGTCCTCGGCGAGCTCCAGCGTCACCTCCCGCCGCCGGGAGGAGCGGCGCAGGTGCGCCAGCGCGCAGTTGATGAGGATGCGCGTGAGCCAGGTGGAAAAGCGAGCCCGGCCCTGGAACCGTGGCAGCGCCACGAACGCTTTCAGGTAAGCTTCCTGCATCACGTCCTCCGCTTCCGAGTCGTCGTGCAGGAACGCGCGCGCCACCCGGAACAGGCGCTGGTTGTACCGGCGGATCAGGACCTCGTACAGGGCGGTCTCTCCGGCCCGGATGCGCTCCAGGATCGGAGCGTCCGGATCCGCCGAGGCCAGGGCGGCGGCGGGGTGCGTGGATTCGTTGCTCATCGTGACGAAGATACTCATTTCCCGGCGCACGG
This sequence comes from Spirochaetia bacterium, assembly GCA_035686185.1. Taxonomy (GTDB): domain Bacteria; phylum Spirochaetota; class Spirochaetia; order SZUA-6; family Fen-1364; genus Fen-1364. The sequence goes on from DASRZR010000157.1 coordinate 5,284, forward strand.
CGAGCGGCGGCCGGGCCGGCACCTTTGTAACCGAACGCACCGGCGCTCATCGAATGGCCAGGAGGGCACATCATCCCATGACCATGGTCATCATATGCATCGTCCTGTTTGCCGTTGCCGCGGTGTTCGGCCTCATCAACCTCACCCGCGTGGTGGGGGCCGGCCGCGCGCCGCGGGCCACCGTGTACATCCACGGCGCCGTGGCCGCCGCGGCGCTCGTCCTGCTGGTTGTCTACTCCGTGCTGCACGCGCAGTCGGCGCCCATCGTGGCGCTGATCCTGTTCATCGTGGCGGCGCTGGGAGGATTCACGCTGTTCGGCATCGACGTGGCAACGCAGAAGCCGCCGAAGTGGCTTGCGTTCGTCCACGGCGTCGTGGCCGTTGCCGGCTTCGTGTTCCTGCTGGTGGCGGCGCTCTCCGGGGCGGGGGCTGCCTGAACGGGAAGGGTGACTGGGCGGCGGCCATCCGTCGCCCAGGGAGCCCGCGCTAGACTGCCTTCTTCTTTCGTGCCGCGGTGGCCCCGGCGGCGGCCTTGGAGGTGCGCGCACTGGGCGCCTGCTTCAGCCCCGCCTTGGCCTCCTCCTTCTCCTCCGTCGCGGCCGGCGTGCCGGCCGCGGCCTGGGCCTCCGCCACGCTCCTCTTCAGCGCCTCCATCAGGTTGATGATCTTGGGCTCCTCGGGGTCACGGACCTGTACGATCTCCTTGCCTTCGATCTTCATCTGGATGAGCGCGGTGAGCTTCTGCTTGTACACGTCGTGGTAGCGGCCGAAGTCGAAGTCCTTGATCATGGACGCCTTGATGAGGGTGTCCGTGAGGGAGTTCTCCGCCTCGGTGGCCGTGGTCTCCGCGATCTCGTCCTTGAACGAGGCGGCGGCCTTCACTTCGTCCTTGCGGTTGAGCACGGTCATGGCCAGCAGCCCCTCCACCGGCCTCAGCATGACGACCTGCTCCTTCTGTGAAATGACCACCTCCGCCACGGCGCACACGCCGTTGGCCTCCATGCCCTTCAACAACAGGTTGTACGGCTTCTGTCCCACGGGGCCGTCCGGGGTGAGGTAGTAGGTGCGGCCGCCGAGGTAGATGCTGCTCAGCTCCTCCGGCTTGATGAAGCCGTCGATGCGGACCGACTTGTCGCTCTCCGTGCGCAGCTTGTCCAGCTCGTCCTCGTTGATGATGACGTACTGGCCCTTGTCGTATTCGTAGCCCTTCACGATCTCGTCGTTGCTCACCTCGCCCACCTCGGGAGCGACCTTCTTGTACTGGATCCGCGTGTGCGTCCTGGCGTGAAGCTGGTGGAGCGTGATGTCGTTCGCGGTGGCGGTGGCCGTGAAGGCCTTCACCGGAACGGAAACAAGGCTGAGCTTGAGGAAGCCTT
>DASRZR010000158.1:0-7107 GCA_035686185.1 Spirochaetia bacterium
GCGGGCGCTGAACGTCCTGCTCGTCCTGGGCGTCAACGGCGTGGGCAAGACCACCACCATTGCGCGCCTCGCCCACCACCTGCAGCACCACCGGGGCGTGAAGGACATCGTGCTGGCCGCCGGTGACACGTTCCGCGCGGCGGCCCTCGAGCAGCTCCAGATCCTGGGGGGGCGCCTGCGGCTGCCCGTTATCGCCCAGGAGCCGGGCGCGGACCCCGGCGCCGTTGTCTTTGACGCGATCACCAGCGCCACCGCGCGCGGCGCCGAGGTGCTCATCGCGGACACCGCCGGCCGGCTGCACAACAAGGAGGCGCTGGTCAAGGAGCTGGCGAAGGTGGACCGCATCATCACGTCCCGCGTGCCGGGGCCGGCCTACCAGAGGATTCTCGTGCTGGACGCCACGACCGGCCAGAACTCGCTGGCCCAGGCGGAGACGTTCCACGCCGCGGTGGGAGTGAGCTCCATCGTGCTCACGAAGCTGGACTCCACGGCCAAGGGCGGAATGGTGATCCCCGTCTGCCGGGAGCTGCGCATCCCCGTGTCCTACGTCGGCGTGGGAGAGGGCCTGGAGGACCTGGAGCCCTTCGACGCTGCCGCGTACCTCGATTCCCTGCTCGGCATGCCATGAGACGCGGCTGCCTGTCCGTCCTGCTGCTGGCGGCGTGCCTGCCGGCGTTCACCCAGGAGGTGTACTACCGATCAGACCAGGCGGGCATGCTCCTTGCTCCGATTTCCCCGGCGCTTCGCGATGATTCGCGGTGGGTCCTCCGCGTGACCCACTCGGGTACCGACGAGGACCGGCGTCTCTACGACAATGGCAAGGAAGTACGCCGGTGGCAGATCACGGTGAGCGCGGACCGGCGGGTGGAGCGGGAAAGCGCCAACGGAGTCCTCACCTCGCGCCGGCTCTTTGATTCAGCGGGCGTCCTGGCCCAGGAGGAGCAGTACACCGCGGGGACGCTGGCTCGCACGACCTTCTTCTCCTACGTGGCCGGCCGGCTTGTCACCCGGCGGGAACTGGACGCCCGCGGGGCCGAGGTGTCCCGGGACAGCTACCTGTACGCGGACAACGGGAGACTGCGGGAAGCGCGCCACACGGTCTGGGGAGGAAGCCCCAGCGTGAGCTCCGTGGTGGCGGCGAAGTCCGGGATCGTGGAGGAACGCACCAGCGTGGACGGCACGACGCTGGTGGAGCGCTTTGACGTGAACGGCCGCCTTGTCCGTCGGGAGAAGAGCGCGCCGGACGGCTCCACGGTGAGGGAGGACTTCCGCTACGACGCCGAGTCCGGCGTCCTGGCCTCCTCCGAGGAGCGCCGCAGCGCGGACGGGGCCGTGGTTGACCGCACCTACGATTCTGCCGGGCGGATCGCCCAGGAAACCGTCACCCTCAAGGGCGCCGTCTCCGAGACCTCCCGCTACGAGCACGACTCCGACGGCCGCGTGACCTCCCGCACCCGCCGAAGCGCGGCCGGCATCGAGGTGTGGCGCACCGCCTACAGGGCCTCCGGGGACGTGGATCGCGAGGAATACTGGCAGCGCGGGGTGCTCGTGAAGGTGACCGTCCACGGGGAGGGAAGGAACCGGACCGAAGAGCTGTACCGGGACGGCGATCTTTTCCTCAAGGTGTACTACGACGGGGACACGAAGCTCAAAGAGGAAGTCTATGACGCCGGCACGCTCGTGCGGCAGCGGAGCTTCCCGTGAGCGGGCTTCCGCTCCTGCTGGCGCGCCGCTACTTCCACGGCCGGCGGCAGGGCGCCGGCAACGCGGCCACGACGTTCTCCATCCTCGGGATCGCGGTCGGCGTCATGACGCTCACCGTCATCCTGGCCGTCATGAACGGCTTCCAGCTCGGCTTCATAGAGAGCATCGTGGAGGTGAGCTCCTACCACCTCCAGCTCACGCCGCCCCGTGGCGCCGCCGCCGCCGTGCCCCCTGCCGACGTCGCCCGGATGCGCAGCACGCGGGGAGTGACGGCCGTGGTGCCGTTCGTGGAGCGGCAGGCGCTCATCGAGAGTGTGCTCCAGCGGCCACGCGCCTGCGTGGTGCGGGCCGTGCCTCCGGACCTGCTCGCGCTCGACCCTGTCCAGGCCCGGATGCTCGCGCCGGTGAGCGGTCAGTTCGATCTTCGCGCCGGGGCGGCACGAGCCTCCGCAGACGCGCCCGGCCCGGGCGTCTTCATGGGCGCGGAGCTTGCAGCCGTGCTCGGGGTGCGCGCGGGGGAGCCGGTGGTGCTCGTGTCGTACGGGACCGGACCTGGCGGGCACCCGGTGGCTCGTCGGGATTCCTTTGTGCTGACCGGTACGTTCCGCACCGGGTACTACGATTTTGACTCCGGTCTTGCCTTCATCTCGCTGGAGGCGGCGGACGCGCTGTACGGGGGAGGGGAGGCGCTCCCGCGCACGTGGGGCGTGAAGCTTGCCAACCGCTTTTCCGATGCCGGCCCCCTTGCCGCGATCTCCGCCGCCGTGGCCGGCACCGGCTACACCGCGGAGAGCTGGAGGACGTACAACCGTTCCTTCTTCGACGCGCTGGCCGTGGAGAAGCTCATGATGATGCTGCTGGTGGGGCTGATTTTCCTGGTGGTGGGCTTCAACGTGTTCCATTCGCTGCGGCGCAGCGTCCACGAGCGAATGGAGGAGATCGCCGTGCTGAAGGCGGTGGGCGTCCCGCCGCGGCGGATACGGCTCACGTTCATCCTCCAGGGCCTCTTCATCGGCGTGGCCGGGGCGGCGGGCGGGCTCGCCGTCGGCCTCCTGGTGGCCGTCAACGTCAACGAGGTGTTCGCCGGCGTGGATCTCCTGGTGAACGCGGCCGTGTTCGCGGTGCGGACCCTGGCGCTTTCCATGAACGGCGCGTCCGGCGGCTTCGAGATATTCTCCCCCACCGCGTTCTACCTCACGAGCGTTCCTTCCCGAGTTCTTCCTCAGGAGGCGTTCCTGGTTGCCTTCTTCGCGGTTGGCTCGTGCGTCGCGGCCGCCGTGGCCGCCTCCCGCGCCGTTTCCCGGTTCCGTCCCGCGGAGGTGCTGCGCTATGAGTGAGGTACCGCTGGTCATCGCCTCGTCCCTCCGACGTCATTTCCTCACCAGCGCGGAGCGCCTGGAGGTGCTCACCGCAGTAGACCTGGAGGTCCGCGCCGGGGAGACCGTGGCGATCACCGGGGAGAGCGGGTGCGGCAAGAGCACGCTACTGGGGCTCATCGGCGGCCTGGACCGGCCCAGCGGCGGGAAGCTCACCGTGGGGGGGATGGACGTGGCCGGGCTCGCCGAGTCGGAGCTCAGCTCTTTCCGCAACAGCCAGGTCGGGTTCATCTTCCAGTTCCACTTCCTCCTGAAGGACTTCACCGCCCTGGAGAACGTGCTCATCCCCGGCCTCGTGGGACGCCAGTCTTCCCGCGCTCTGGCGGAGCGCGCCCGCGAGCTCCTGCGGGAGGTCGGCCTGGAGAGCCGCATGAATGCGTGGCCGCTGGAGCTGTCCGGCGGGGAGCGCCAGCGCGTAGCGGTGGCGCGCGCCCTGATGAACGAGCCGCCGCTGATCCTTGCCGATGAGCCCACGGGCAACCTGGACGAGCGCAACGCGCGCGGCGTGGAGGAGCTCCTGTTCAGCCTCGTGGAGCGCCACCGTCGCACGATGATCCTGGTCACGCACGACGCGGCGCTGTCCTCCCGGGCCGGGCGCCGCCTGCTGCTGGCCGGCGGCGTGCTCGAGCGCGCATGAACGGCCGCCTGGTCCTGTTCGTCAGCCGGCGGATCCTGCGGGGCCGGGGCGGCACCGCGCGCTACCTCCGCGGGGCCGTGCTGGGAATCGCGGTGAGCTTCATTCCGCTGGTGGTCGTCATGGAGGTCTCCACCGGCATGATCGAGGGCATCACGGCCCGGCTTCTGGAAGTGGGGACCTACCACCTGCAGCTTGCGCTGGACCCCTCCGTTACCCCGGAGCGCCTTGCCGAGACGGCGGACGCGGTGGCTGCCGTGCCGGGCGTCGTGGCGAGCATCCCGGAGCGGATCGGCACCGCCATGGTGCTCTCGGCCCGCGGCGCCGCGGGAGCCAGCATACGGTTCGTGCCGCCGGACCTGCTCGAGCGCGACCGGGGCTTCCGGTCCTTCGTCACGGTGCGCCAGGGCGAGCCGGGGCTGGACCGCCCGGACACCATCCTCGTCAGCTCCGCCATGGCCCGCACGCTGGACGTCTCGGCCGGGGACACGGTGAACGTGCTCACGACGTGGGGGGAGAACATGAGCGGGCCGCCCAAGCTCACCCCGGTCACCGTGGCCGGCATCTACGAGACGGGCTACCAGGAGCTTGACGCGTCGCTTGCGTACGCGTCCCTCGACCTGGCGAAGCGGATCCTTTCCCCGCGGGCATCCCGCGTGATCGTCGGCGTGAAGGTGGCGGATCCGTTCGGGGATCTTGTTCCGCTTCAGGCCGCGGTGCAACGGGCCGCCGGCGGCGTGGGCCGGGCGGCCACGTGGCGGGAGCTTGAATACGCGCGACTGGCGAGCTTCCGCACCACCAAGGCGCTCCTCCTTCTCATCATGGCGATGATCGTGGTGGTGGCCTGCGTCAACGTCTCCTCCGCCACGCTCATGATCCTGTTCGAGCGCCGTCACGACGTCGGCATCCTGAAGAGCGTCGGCGCCGGACCCCGGGAGCTCTCGATGTCCTTCCTTGCCTCCGGCCTCGCCACCGCGGCGGCCGGCGCCCTTGCCGGCATCGCCGCCGGGCTGCTTGTCGCCGTGAACATCAACGAGGTGATCCGAAGCCTGGAGTGGCTGGTGAACCGCGGGCTGGACGTGGCGTCCTTCGTCCAGGGCACGTTCAACCCGGCCGCACACGCGTTCGGCGGGTTCACGCTGTTCAACAGCGCGTACTACCTGTCCTCCATACCGGTGCGGATCCAGCCGGCGGAGATCGTGGCGTCCGCAATCGGTGCGCTTCTTCTTTCCGGCCTGGCGGCGTTCGTCCCGGCAGCCCGCGCGACCCGTGCCCGTCCGCTCGAAATACTGAAAAAAGTCTAGCCGGCAGGGCCCGGACCTCCCCATTCGGCTACGAAACGCCGTCCACCGTAGAATTCAAACCGAGGAATATGTATAATTGGGCGTGGCCATGAAGTGCGAGATCTGCGGCCTCAAGGACGCAGTCATTCATATCAGACAGATGCAAAAGGACCTCGTTCACGAGCTTCACATCTGTGAAGACTGCGCCCAGGAGAAGGGCCTCATCCGGGAGGAGGAATCGGAACTGCCGATCACCAACCTCCTGTCAGGCCTGCTGGAGGGCAAGGACGTCACGGGGACCGAGGTCAAGGACGCCTGCCCGAGGTGCGGCCTGAAGGCGTCCGAGTTCCGCAAGCAGGGGAAGCTGGGGTGCCCGGAATGTTTCTCCGCGTTCGAGAAGGACGTGCGGGCCATTGTTTCCCAGATGGCGGCCCGGCCCCGTCACACGGGCCGCGTCCCGTCGGCCATGGCCGGAGAGCAGGACGCCGCCACGCGCGGGGAGAGCCTCCGGGAGGAGCTTCGGGACGCCGTGGAGCGGGAGGAATACGAGCTGGCGGCCCGGATCCGGGACCGCCTTCGGGAGCTGGAAAGCTGATGTTCGAGTTCACGGGCCTCGCTGACATGAAAGGGTGGATGCGGCAGTCCGGCCCGGAGGAGCCCGCGGGATCGGTGGTGATCTCCAGCCGGTTGCGCCTCTCGCGCAACCTCTCCAACTGGGCGTTCCCGGGGCGATGTCCCGCCGACCAGGAGGACGAGTACCGCGGCGCCATCCTGCAGGCGTTCCAGCGGTTGCCCAACGGGGAAGATTTTACGATACTTGAGCTCGACCAGCTTCCCTCCCTTGAACGGCGGATCCTTTTCGAGCGCAACCTGATCCCGCAGGGCTACTCAATGGAAAAGCACCGGGCCATGCTCGTGGCGGCGGATGAGACGGTGACGGCGCTCATCGGGGACGAGGACCACCTGAGACTGGTGGGCATGAAACCGGGGGCCTGCCTGGAGGATCTGCTGGGGAAGCTGGAGGTTCTGGACCAGGACCTGGAGCGGGAGCTCCCGTACGCGGTGTCCCCCGAGTGGGGGTACCTGAACACGGCCATCACGAACCTGGGGACCGGCATGAAGGCATCCATGATGCTTCACCTGCCGGCGCTCTCCATGGGAGGGCTGATCAAGAAGGCCGTGAAGGCCTCCGCGCAGATGGGGCTGTCCATCCGGGGGTTTTACAGCGACAGCATGGAGTCCCTGGGGGACATGTACATCATCGCCAACGAGATCACCATCGGCCTGGCCGAGAAGGAGATTGTCGGGAACCTGGCACGGATCGCCGTCCAGCTGGCGGGCTACGAGAACCGCACGAGGGAGGAGCTCATGGAGAAGCGGCGGGTGGACATAGAGGACCGGGTGTACCGCGCCTGGGGCCTGCTCACCTGGTGCCGCTACCTGACCCACCGGGAGGCGGTGGAGGCGCTGTCCGCGCTGCGCATGGGCGTGGCCCTCGGGCTGGTGGCCTCCGTGGATCCCGCCACGCTCACGGCGCTGCTGTTCCTTTCCCAGAAGTCCCACCTGCAGCGGGTGCTGCAGTCCCACGCCGACGCGGCGGACGGGAAGCTGATCGACTACACGCGGGCCAAGATCATCCGAGAGGCGCTCACGCAACCGAGGGAGGGCTGACACGCTATGTTCAAGGGTCTCACGCAGCGGGCACAGAAGGTGCTCACCATCCTCGCGCAGGAGGAAGCCAAGCGGTTCCATTCCGACCAGCTCCTTCCCGAGCACATCATCCTTGCGCTCCTGAAGGACGGGGAAGGGGTCGCCGTCAAGGCGCTGCTGAGGATCAAGGTGGACGTGGCCGAGATGCAGGCCGAGATCGAAAAGAGCCTGCCCAAGGGCAAGGGAGGCCTCATCCTGGGCGACGTCCCGCCGTCCAAGCGCGGCCAGAAGATCCTGGAAGATTCCGCGGAAGAGGCCCGCAACATGGGCCACGAATACATCGGCACGGAGCACCTGCTCCTGGCCGCCGTGAAGGAGCAGGGCAGCATCGTGGCCCGCTACCTGGCGCGGTCCAACATCACGCCCAACGGCCTGCGGGAGGCGATCCTGCAGATCAGCG
>DASRZR010000159.1:0-3635 GCA_035686185.1 Spirochaetia bacterium
CTGGAACAGGTGTTCCAGGAACAGCCACGCGTGCATCCCGCGCGGCTGCCCCTACCGGCTGATCCTCAGGGAGAACGTGTTGCGTTCAGACTCCTTGAATCCCACGGCCGTGTAGGGGGCGGCGTGCCGGCGGCCGGGTGGAAGCTCGATGCGGATGGAGGTGGTCCCTTCCGGCGCCACCTTGGCCAGCAGGAGCAGGAAGTCCTCCGCAAGCCCCAGGTCGCGCTGGCCGGGGGAGACGTACAGCTCGTCCACCACGATCACCATGCCGCACTGCGCCGTGCTCCAGCAGTTCACGAGGATCCCGTAGCCGGCAAGTACTTGGCCGCGCTCGAACACGAAGATGGACCCCCGGCCCTTGGCCGGCTGCAGCTCCTTCACGGTGGCGAGGACCCGCGCGGGGTCGAACAGGCGAGGGCCACCGGCCTCCGCCCGGGCGGCCTCCACCATGCGGAGGAACAGGGGCATGTCCGCCGGGGTGAGGATTCGATACGTGGCCTTGGGAGAGACGAGCGTGTAATCGAGCATCCGCTCCCTTCTATATAGTCTTGCCCTCCCCGCGGCAAGAGCCGTACAATGCACGTCATGATCACCGACATCGTGCGGCCTCACACCGTGGCCGAGGCGGTCCGGGCGAAGTCTGCCCCGGACGCGGCCTGGCTCGGCGGCGGCACGTGGCTGAACTCGGGCAAGGCTCCCGCGGTAAGGACGCTCATCTCCCTGGAACGCCTGGGGCTCGCCTCCATCGGCGTCGCGTCCGGCCGCTGCTCCGTCGGGGCCATGGCAACCTTCCAGGACATCGCAGACGCCGTGGGGGTTCCCCCCGCGCTGCGGGACGCCGTGAAGCTCACCGCATCCCGGACCCTGCGCAACATGGTCACGCTCGGGGGAGAGCTGGGCCTGGGGCCGAAGGACTCCGCGGTGATCCCCGTTCTCCTTGCGCTGGACGCCGAAGTCTCCGTGGCTGGCCGGCGCAAGCCGTTACCCATCCGCAGTTTTCTCGATGAGGGCAAGGCCGTCCTCATCCTGGGTGTCGTGGTGCCGACCACGGTGCCCGCCGCCATGCGCGCGGTGTCCCGCACCTCCCATGGTCCCCGTTCCCTCGTGGTGGCCGTTGGCGGCCCGCGCGTGGTTGCCAGCGACTGCCAGGGCCAGCTCGCTCTCGTGGAGGACCTGAAGGCGTTCGCGCCGCGGCCCGACATGCACGCTCCCGCGGCGTACAAGCGCTACATGCTCGGGGTGCTGGTGGAAGAGCTGCGCTCTGAGCTCTCCGGGGAGGCCTCTCGATGAGCATCACGTTCAGGCTCAACGGGACGGCCCGCACCGTGGCCGCGGAGCCGGGGGAGAACCTGCAGGTCCTTCTCCAGCGCATCGGCATCCCCTCCGTGCGCCGGGCAGACGATGGCGAGGGCTTTGCCGGCGCGGACACCATCCTGCTGGATGGCAAGCCCGTGCTCGCCGGCTTCATGGTGGCCGGCCAGGTGGAAGGCCGTTCCATTGAGACCGTGGAGAGCCTGATGGAGAACGGCCGGCTTTCCGCGCTGCAGGGCGCGATGCTGGATGCCGGGGTGGTGCAGTCCGCGTTCACCAGCCCGGCGGCCGCCCTCCTGATCGAGGACCTCCTGCGCCGCTCTCCCAACCCTTCCGACGAGGAAGTGCGGGACGCCCTGTCCGGCCTGTGGAGCCGGGCCACCGGCTACCAGCAGTTCTACCTCGCGGTGGAGCTGGCGCGCCGCCGGCGCGCCGACCCTTCCGCCACGCTGCCCATCGCGGAGGAGTTCCGCAGTGACCTGCGCGTGGTCGGAAAGAACCGTCGACGGGTGGATGGCACCAAGCTCGTGGCGGGGATGAAGGCGTACGTGGAAGACCGGGTGGAGCCGAACGCCTGTGTCCTCCTCATGCTGAGAAGCCCCCACGCGCACGCCCGGATCACCGCCATCGACACCGCCGCGGCCGAGGCGCTGCCCGGCGTGGTGGCGGTATACACGCATGCCAACTGCCCGGACCGCCTGTACACGTTTGCCGGGCAAGGCTACCCCGAGCCTTCGCCGTACGATTTCCGCATGTTCAGTCCGGTGGTGCGCCATGTCGGCGACCGGGTCGCGGCCGTGGTGGCCGAAGATGAGACCGCGGCGCAAGCCGCCCTGGCGGCCATTTCCGTGAGCTACGAGAAGCTTCCGGCCGTGCTCTCCATCGACGCGGCAAAAGCGCCGGGGGCGCCCCTGGTGCACGGCGACCAGCACGACAGGATCCGGTGCGAGCTTTCGATCGGGAACGACCCGGGCCGCAACCTCGCGGCCAGCGCCTCGGGATCGACCGGGGACGTCGCAAAGGGACTGGCGGAGGCAGACGCGGTCATCGAGCGAACCTACGTGACGAGCCGGGTGCAGTGCACGCCGGTGGAGACCCACGTGGTGTACACGAAGATGGACGGGGAGCGGCTGGTCATCCACGCCTCCACCCAGGTCCCGTGGCACCTGCGTCGGATCGTGGCGGGGGTGCTGGGAATCCGGGAAAACCGTGTCCAGGTAATCAAGGAGCGCATGGGCGGCGGCTACGGGAGCAAGCAGGACATCCTGCTGGAGGACGTGTGCGCGTGGGCCACGTTCCAGACCGGGCGGTCCGTGTTCTACAAGTACACGCGGGAAGAGGAGTTCATCGCCGCCACCACGCGCCATCCGTTCCAGGTCACGGTGAAGATGGGCGGGAAGAAGGACGGCACGATCACCGCCATCTCCTTCTCCGCGGATGCGGACACCGGCGCCTACGGCAACCATGCGCTCACGGTGCCGATGAACGCCTGCTCCAAGTCGCTCCCGCTCCTGCGCTGCCAGAACATCTCCTTCGACGTGAGGAGCTGGTACACGAACCACGTGGCGGCCGGCGCCTACCAGGGCTACGGCGCCCCGCAGGGATCGTTTGCGGTGCAGACCGCGGCGGCCGAGCTTGCCGCGGAGCTGGGCATCGACCAGCTCGAGTTCCTGGAGAAGAACCGCGTCCGGGAAGGCGACGTGCTGGACATCATGAAATCCCTCGGGGAGGGCCGGCCGGGGGAGGTCGTGACCGTGGGAAGCTGCGGGTTGGAACGCGCGCTGGCGCTGGGCCGGCACAGCATGGAGTGGGGCCACCGGTCCACCGACGATGACCCCGACGTGAAGATCGGCAAGGGAGTGGCGGTCATCCAGCAGGGGTCCGGCCTGCCCGGCCTGGACCAGGCCAATGCGGAAGTGCGCCTCCTGTCCGACGGCACGTTCATGGTGCTGTCCGGGGGCGCGGACCTCGGGACCGGCCTGGACACGGTGCTCGCCAAGATCACGGCGGAGACGCTGTGCTGCGACCCGTCGATCGTCTCGGTGCTGACCGGAGACACCGACACCACGCCGTTCGACAAGGGCGCCTATGCCTCCAGCGGAACGTATTTCACCGGTAACGCCGTCCTGCAGGCCGCGCAGGCCCTGCGGGACCGGATGGTGAACCTGGCCGCCGCGGCGCTGAAGGAGCCGGCGGAAGGTATCAGGATTTCCGCCCCCGGGGTTCTCACCGGGACCCGCGGCAGCTTCACCTATGCCGCCCTGGCGCACCGGTGCGCGGCGGGGCACGGGGAGGGGGACCTGGTCGGCATGGCCGCCTTTACG
>DASRZR010000160.1:0-3897 GCA_035686185.1 Spirochaetia bacterium
CCACGTAGGCCGCATTCAGCCCCGTGCCGCATACGAGACCCACGAAGTCATCAAAACGCCGGGACGGCATCGCGTTGCGCCCGGCCAGGAGCGTGGCCACCGTGTCGTTCAGGAGCACGATGCGCGCGTCCCCGCCCAGCGCCTCGGCGAGACCGGCCCCGACGAGCTGGCCGTCCACGCCGGTGGCCTTGATCTCCTTGGTGAACTGGATGAGCCGCCCGTCCTTCTGCGGCGTGATCTCCGCCGGGTAGGAGAAGCAGAACCCGATCCGGTCCCGTCCGCGCAGGTGCGGGCGGACCGCCTCCGCGAGGGCGCGGAAGAACTCCTCCCGGGAGATCGCCTCCTCCACGCCGGGCATCCGCTGCCGCGCCATTCCCTCGATGACGGGCGTTCCGGACGCATCAAAGCTCACGGTGGCCACGCGCATGTTCGTTCCCCCGGCGTCCAGCGCGATGACGCGCTCCCCGCGCGGCACCTCGCGGGAAGTCTCCATGTACGTCGGGATCATGGGCAGGGAAGACGGAAGACCCTGCAGCCCGCGCTCCATCTCCTGGAGGAACGCGCGGCAGAAAGACGCCACGTCCAGGCGGGCCGGGTCCAGGCGGTTTCGGCGCAGAAAGTCGGAAACCGTCATCAGCACTCTCCCGGCTCGGACCCGGGACCGAATACCGGCTTCAACGAGACATCGAGGTCCTGCTGCTGCTGCAGGTGCGCGAGCTCCCGCTTCACGTCGTTCACGGACACGGTGGACCCGATCACCAGGTGCGCCGTGAGGCGGAACATCGGGGCGCCGGTCCACGGCGCCGGGGCCGTCTCGGTCTCCAGGTCCTCGATGTTGATGGCGTACCGCCGCAGGAGCGCGGTGACCGAGTGAACGATCCCGGGAGTGTCCAGGGAAACGGCTTTCAGCAGGTAGGGCCGGCCCTTCTCCTCGGAGCGCGGCCCACGGGTCCTCTGGAGGCTCACGCGCAGACCCAGCGTTTCCCCCCGGTGGACCAGGGAGTCGCCCAGGGAGTCCACTGATGCCGCCGGGCCGGACACGAGCATGATGACGGCAAACTCGCCACCGAGCACCGCCATCTTGCTCTCTTCTATGTTGCAGCCGCCGGACGTGACCGCGCCGGACAGGTCGTCAACGATACCCACCCGGTCGGGCCCGACGGCCGTGACCACCATGAACCCTGATGCCATATTCCCTCCCAGCCTACTGGAGGACCACGGGTGAGTTCAACAGGAGCCGGGCACGCCGGCCCGGCGCGCGGCGGCGCGCGTCACCGGCCGCGTGCATACTGGACGGCTTCCGCCATGTAGCCCACCGCGTCCTGCATCCGGCCCAGCTCCTCGTAGCCGTAGGAGAATCGAAGCTGGCGCGCGCCGGGCTCCACCATGTCCCCGCGCGGGTGCACGCAGAACTCCCCGGGGATGTAGATGACGCGCGGGAGCTTGCCTTCCGCGCCGTCCCGGCGCGCGTCCCCGGTCGTCCGGGCCAGGAATCGGAAGAACGGGGAGCCCTCGCCGGTCTTCACGCCGTTCAGCGTCAGGTAGAAGTAGAAGCTGGCCTGGCCACCGCGGCACTCGGCGATTGCCGGACCGAGCTTTTCCTCCAGCCAGCCGCGGACGGCCAGCGCCTTTTCCCGGTAGCCGCGGTTCACGTCCGAAAGCTGCTGGTCCAGCGCATTGTCCAGGAGCCACCCGGCGATCTCCTGGTTGATGAGCGGGGCGCTGAAGCCCGCGTCGCTCGTGCGCTGGATCATCGCCTGGAGGAACGGGCCGTCGCTGCCCACCAGGTACCCGATCCGCAGGGACGGGGCGAGGATCTTGGACACCGTTCCCACTTCGAAGACCACGCCGTCCTCATCGTCCAGCAGGCCGGAGCGGGGCCGCTCCACCGACGGATCGTGGATGAGGTCCTCGTAGGCCTTGTCCAGGATGAGCGGCACGATCCGTCCCTGTTCGCGCGACAGCCGTGCGGCCAGGCGCACGAGCGCCGTTCGCTCCCGGTTGGACAGGATGGTGGCACTCGGGTTGTTCACCGTGACCACGTAGAGGAAGCTCACTTCCGCCGCGCGGCCCGTCCGGGAGAGCCAGGCCTCCACGTCCTCGGCGTGAAGTCCGTCCCGGCGCTCGGGGATCGTGGCCACCTCGAAGCCCTGCCGCTCCAGGTAGTCGCAGTAGATGTAGTACATGGGGTCCGAGGTGATCACCACGCCGGGCCTCAGGACGTGCGCCAGTCCTTCCAGGATGCTGGTGGCCCCGTTGGGCCCCACGATGAACTCCCGCCGGCGGAGAGCTTCCTCCGTGAGCCCGCCGATCCGCCGGCTCACGTGGAAACGCCGCAGGGATTCGAGGAACGTGGGCGATCCCTGGGGCCCGCCGTAGTTCAGCGGTGACTTGTACCGCTTCGGGTGGGAGAGGACCTCCCCGAGCGCCTCGCGGATGAGGGAACGGGGAATGGTGTTCTCGTTCACGTACCCCACGCCCAGGTTGATGTCCACGCCCTCCCGGAAGTCCGCGGCAAAGGAGGACATCATGCGGTTCACGGGCGAGGGCGTACGGGACCGGCAGCCGTATTCGGAGAGGAGGAACTGGGGTGTGGCCATGATGGGCCGATTCTACACCCCGCGGCCGCTTGTGTCTTTACGCAGCGCCAGGTGGTCCAGCGGGCCGTGCCCGGACCCGATGGTCAGGGCGGCGGAAGCGCGGATGACGTCCGTCACGTAGCTCTTGGCCGCCCTGACGGCAGCCAGCGGCTCATCCCCCCAGGCAAGCCGCGCCGCCACGGCGGAGGCGAACGTGCAGCCGGTCCCGTGGGTATTGCGCGTGCGGATCCGCGCCGCGGGCAGCTCCTCGAACACCGAGCCGTCAAAGAACAGGTCCACGCTCTGCTCCTCGTCCACCAGGTGGCCGCCCTTCACCACGACGCAGCGCGCGCCGCGCCCGGCAATGGCACGGGCCGCTTCCCGCATGCCGGCAAGGTCGGTAACGGGGGCGCCGTACAGCACCTCCGCTTCCGGGAGGTTCGGGGTCACCACGGCAGCCAGCGGCAGGAGCTTGTCCATCAGCGCGCCGGCGGCATCCGGCTCCAGGAGCGGCGCGCCGCCCTTGGCCACCATCACCGGGTCCACTACCACGGGGCCCAGCCGAAGCCGGCGCAGCGCGTCCGCCACCGCCTCGATGACGGCCCGGTTGGCGAGCATGCCGGTCTTCACCGCGTCAGTCCCGATGTCCTCCGAGATCGCCTCGATCTGGCGCACGACGAACTCCGGGGGGACCGGCAACACTCCGCTCACGCCCCGGGTGTTCTGCGCCGTGAGCGCGGTAATGGCGCTCGTCCCGAACACGCCAAGGGCCGCGAACGTCTTCAGGTCCGCCTGGATCCCCGCGCCGCCCCCGGAATCGGAGCCGGCCACCGTCATCGCCCGCCTCATCTGAAGTGGTCCCATCCCGCGCCTCCCAGCGGCACGCGCGTGCCGTCCGGCAGCTCCAGCTCCGCCGGCTCCGAGGCCGGCAGCACTTCCCCGATGTCCGTCACGGGCGTGCCCGTCTCCGCCGTGACCCGGCGCGCGGTGTCCGCCGCCTGCGCTGCCGCACAGGTGAACAGCAGCTCGTAGTCCTCTCCGCCGCGCAGTGCGAAGTGCCACTCGTCTCCGTGCGTGGCGCGGGACAGTGCCCGGCACTCGGCGCCTACCGGGAGCCGGACGGCGGACAGGCGCGCGCTCACGCCGCTTGCCTCGCAGATATGGCCCAGGTCGCTCGCCAGGCCGTCGCTCACGTCGATCATGGCGCTGGCCCCGTGCCCGGCGCCGATCATCGCCCCCTCCCGCACCCGGGGCTCCGGGGAATACAGCCGTTCGCGAGCGCGCTCGGCGTAGGACGGCCGCGTCGTCAGCGAGGGGT
>DASRZR010000161.1:0-10545 GCA_035686185.1 Spirochaetia bacterium
CGTGCGCGCGCCGTTCACGCGGACGCGAAGCGCGTGCCCGATGCCCTCCGCATTTCGCACGATGTCGAAGGCCAGGCCCGCGAGCACCTCCCGGAGCGCTTGCCGGAACTCCTCCCGGTCCGCCGGTCCGCGGGCACCGGAAGAGAACAGGATGGCCGTGTCACTGGTGCTCTGGTCCCCGTCGATGGACAGCCGGTTCAGCGTTCGCTCGACACCCCACGCGAGGTCGGCGCGCAGGTGGTCACGCGGGACGGCCACGTCCGTGCAAAGGAAGCACAGCAGCGTGGCCATGTTCGGCTCGATCATTCCGGCGCCCTTGGCCACTCCCACGATCCGCCCGTTGCCGACCGCGCGGGAGCGCACCTTGGGAAACGCATCCGTTGTCATGATCGCGCGCGCTACCGGCAGGAGGGAGCCGCCGGAGAGCCCGGCCGCCAGGGATGGCAGGGCCTGCTCCATCTCTGCCACCGGAAGCTCCCACCCTATGATGCCGGTGGAGGCGCAGAGGAGCTGCTCCGGGGCCGCCCCCACGAGCGCGCCCAGCCGGCGCAGGAGCTGCTCCGCGTCCGGCACTCCGCGCGGCGTGCATACGTTGGCGATCTTGTTGTTCACGAGGATGCCCCGTGCCAGGGGCTGGGAAAGGCGCGAGCGTCCGATCACCACGGGCGCGCCCGGAAACAGGTTGCGGGTGAACACCGCGCCGAAGTCCGGCGTCGGCCGGTCCAGCAGGATCAGGGAAAGGTTCATGGGCAGGGGCGCGGCCGCCTGCCGCTCCCGCGGCCGGAACGTGAGTGAATGCACCGCGCACTTGAAACCCTCCGGAAGCACGGCCCGCGCTTCCAGCGCCTGGAGGTAGGCAGACTCGGAGTCGTAGGATTCCACGCGTCCCTTATATCGTCGAGCGCGGGCGCTGTCCAGCGCCGACAGGGGGAGGCTACTGGTCCAGAACGAGCACGAGCGGGAGGTGGTCGGAGACGCCTTCCGCCTTTCCTGCCCGCACGACCCATCGCCGCGGGAGCCCGCGGGCGTCAAGGAGCGCGGGCAGGCGAACCGGCGTGAAGCTTCCCGGCCGGTAGCGGAAGCCCTGGTGATCAAACAGTCCGGCGGACAGCAGGATGTGGTCCGGCGTGAGCCAGGCTCCCTGCCAGGACTCCGAACCCCGCGCGCCGGCCTCCCGCTCGTACCAGGGGTCGAACAGAACACAGCGCCTCGGCAGGGGCTCCACGGACGGCGCTGCCGCCGAGAGCAGGATCGCCGGGTCCGAGCGCGCGACCCTCCTCGTGTCCGTGGAGGGCATCAGCGCGGTGACCGTTCGCTGCCCGGTCTGCTGGTACTCGTCCAGGTTCTCGTTGAAGTCACCGGCGGCCACGACGTCCGCCGCGGGGTCCGACTCCTGGATCTCCAGGATGCGCGCCGCCAGGACCGATGCGGCCTGGATGCGCGAAGCCTCCGTGGCCCGGGCGCCCTCCGTCTTGGACTTCCAGTGATTGTCGAACACGTACAGGCGATGGCCGGAGGTTTCGATCTGGGCTTCCAGGATGTCCCGCAGGGCGGCGCCCTTCCACGGCGCCACGGCGTGAGTGCTGACCCGGGCAATGGGCAGACGGCTCACGATGGCCACGTTGGCGGGAAGGCCCTTCTTGGGAACGAGGACGTGCCAGGCATAGCCCATGCCCGCGAGCCCCTTGTCCAGGAGCACGGCCAGGGCGTTCTCGTTCTCCACTTCCTGGAGGACCAGCACGTCCGGCCCTCCGGGCACGGCCATGCGGACGACCTCCGACAGCGTGCGCACCCGCTGGAGGAACAGCTCCGTGTTCCAGCTGGATCGCGCGGGATCGAACTCGCGGTACTCCGAGCCGTTGTGAACGTCGTCGAAGAAGTTCTCCACGTTCCAGCTCATGAGAGAAAGGGGATTGGCGAAGACCGCCGAGCCGACGAGCAGCGCCGCAACGGCGCCAAGAGCTTTCACGTCCGGCTCAGGCCCCGGCGGAGAGCCGCGAGGCGATCAGCGACAGCTCTTCCTGCTCGGTTCCCGCGCGGGGAACGAACTCCTGCCCGGTGATCTTCTCCCACGCGTCGATGTACTTGCCGGCCGTCTCCCGCCGAACGTCGTCCGGGATGGCCGGCGGCGCTCCGTCCCCGCTCCATCCCCGCGCGAGGAGCCACTGCCGAAGGTACTCCTTGTCCAGCTCGCGCTGGGGCTCGCCGGAGGCGAAACGCGGGGCATAGGTGTCCGCGTACCAGTAACGGCTGGAGTCCGGCGTGTGAAGCTCGTCCGCGAGCACGAGCTGTCCCCGGTGGATGCCGAACTCGTACTTCGTGTCCACGAGGATGAGCCCCTGGCGCGCGGCGAGCTCCGTTCCGCGCCGGAACAGCGCGAGGGACGCCTCTTCCACCTGCTCCCACGTGGCCCGCGGCACCAGGCCCTGGCCCAGGATCTCTTCCCGGGAGATGGGTCTGTCATGGACGCCGGCCATCTCCTTGGTCGAGGGGGTGAGCAGCGGCCGCTCAAAGCGCTGATTGAAGCGCATGCCGGGCGGCAGCGTGATGCCGGAAACCGCGGAGCCCTTCTGGTAGTCCCGCCAGGCAGATCCGGTGAGGTAGCCGCGGACCACGACCTCCACGGGAAGCACGTCGCAGTGCACGGCCCGGACGGTCCGCGCGGAAACCTCTTCCCGGACGTGGTTCGGCACGATGTCCGCCGTGGCTCGGAACCAGTGCAGCGAGAGGGTGTTCAGCACCTCTCCCTTGCAGGGGATGGTAGTAAGGACCCGGTCAAAAGCGGAGATGCGGTCCGTGGTGACGATGAGCAGCTCGTCCCCGAGCTCCACCACGTCACGGACTTTGCCCCGGCGCAACGCTCCCGTGGGAAGCGCGAGGCGCTCCAGGCACGTATCCAGCAGGCGGTCGATGTCAGCCGCCCGCATGGCCTACAGCTCGTCCCGTGTCTTGATCACGCGCGAGATCAGTCCGTAGCTGACTGCCTCTTCCGCGTTCATCCAGTAGTCCCGGTCCGTGTCTTTCTCCACCTTCTCCAGCGGCTGGCGGGTTTCTTCCGCAATGAGACGGTTGATCTTGGCCCGCAGCTTCTCGATCTCCTTGGCGTGGATCTCGATCTCCGTGGCAACGCCCCGCGTGCCGCTCATGGGCTGGTGGATCAGGTAGTGGGAGTTGGGAAGCCCCACGCGGCGCTCCCGTGGCGCGGCGAGTATGATGATGGCGGCCGCGCTGGCCACGAGCCCCATGCCGATCATCGTGATCTTCGGCTTCACGAACCGCATCATGTCGAAGATGGCGTACCCGGCGTCCGCGTCTCCACCCGGAGAGTCGATGTAGACCTTGATGGGGTCCGCCGCTTCCTCCTCCAGGAGAATGAGGGAGCGGATCACCCGCTCGGCGAGAGGCTTGTTGATCTCTCCCGACACGAGGATGGTCCGGGACTTGAGCATCCGGTTGAACATCATCCCCTCGTCGGGGCGAGGGCCGGCTTCCGGTTCCTGGGGTTTGTCCTGCATCTTCATACTTGACCTTACAATAAGAAAAAACCTGCTGCTTGACCACCCGCCGGATGGCGAGGGTGCGCGGCCCGTCTCACACGGCGCTCTGTTCGGCGTGGCCCTGGTTCATCTACCGTATCGCTGCGTGTGGAGCCGTTGGCCGCGGGATCAACAGCCTCGCTTCGCTCGGCGTGGCCTTGGTTCATCCACCGTATTGCTGCGTGTGGAGCCGTTGGCGCTTCGCTCGGCACGACCATAAAAAAGGCCGGAGCATTTCTGCCCCGGCCACCCGTCAATCTTCCGTCCTCCAATTGGCACTGGAGGTTGTGGGGCGGAAGCCTCCCAAGACACCACACGATTATACATTCCGTGCTTTGGAAGTCAACGGAAAAGGTCCACCGGCAGGTGCGAGGGAAGAAATTTCCTTCCCCGGAAGGCGAATCGCCCGTATAGTGCGGGCCCGCCGCGGACGGGAGTTGCCTCTCGTGGAGAAAAGACCCACAATGGCGCACGAAGGGCCATATCGAGGAGGCGCAATGGAGGCGCGGCTGGCAGTCATCGGGGGGAGCGGGCTCTATCAGCTCGACGGCGCGCGTCTGCTCGGGCGCCGGGAAGTGCCGACGCCTTGGGGTCTTCCGTCCGATGAGCTGTCGTTCGTGGAAATAGGGGGAGAAACGGTCGTGTTTCTGCCCCGCCACGGGCAGGGACACCGCTACCTGCCGGCCGAAGTGCCGTCGAGAGCCAACATATGGGCCCTGAAGTCAGTCGGCGTGCAGCAGATCCTCGCCTTCAGCGCCGTGGGGTCGCTGACGGAGCGCTGCGCCCCGGGGGACTTCGTGCTGTGTGACGGTCTCATCGACAAGACCCATGGAAGACCGGGCAGCTACTTCGGGGACGGGATCGCGGGCCACGTGGCGTTCGCCACACCGTTCTGCGACGGGATGCGCTCTGCCGCGGCCCGTGTGCTGGCCGCGCGGAAGCACCCGCACCACACGTCCGGGACCTACGTCTGTATGGAGGGTCCTTCGTTCTCCACCCGCGCCGAGTCCGAGCTTCACCGCTCCTGGAAGGCGTCCCTCATCGGCATGACGGCGCTGCCGGAGGCGCGCCTGGCCCGGGAGGCGGAGATCTGCTACGCCACCGTCGCCATGGTCACCGACTACGACTGCTGGAAGGAGGCGGAGGAGGTGAGCGTGGAGGTCGTGGTGGCCACCATGAAGTCCAACACGGAGGCGCTGCGCGCCATGCTCCCCGATCTCGTGGGAGCGCTGAAGGGACGGGGGGACTGTCCCTGCCGGCACGCCGCTCGTCATGCCATCATGACGGATCCCGCCGTCATCCCCGTCGACGTTCGGCGACGACTCGCGTTGTTCTATGGCCCGTACTGGTCCCGGAAGGATGGCGGGTCGTCGTGAGCCGCCTTGCCGAGCTGCTTGCGCGGTCTCTCGAGCGCGAAGGCGCCCCCAGCAGGGCTGCCACGATCCTGGAGTGGGCACTTTCGGCCCTGGAAGCGGACGGAATCGCCCTCCTCGTTTCCTCCCCCACTCCGGGAGCAGGCTGGGAGGCCCGGCTGGCGCTGGGATATCTGACCACGACGGCTCCGCTGCTCGCGGCCGACTTGTCCCGCACCGGCGTGGCGGCGGAGCCTGCCATCCTTCCGCTTACCGAGAGTCGCGATTCGTTCCTGTGCTGCCCGGTGAACGTGGACCGCGGAACGCCCTGGAGCGCGCTTGTGTTCCAGGGAGCCTCCATTGGAGAGACGGCCGCTGCTCACCGCGCTGACGTTGCCGAGGTCATCGCCGCCCTGCGGGAGGTCCTGGAAGAGGAGCGGCAGGCCGTCGAGGCGCCGTCCGGCGGCGGAGCAGTCCCGGTGCCTTCGCCCGCTGAAAAGCCCGATGCTCCCGCCGTCCCCCATCCTGGTCCGGTAGCGGTGAGCCCCCTCGAGCTGGTTCTCGAGTCCCTGAGGTCCGCGGGTCACACGATGAGCGGCCTCCTGCCAAGCCTCTCCGTGCTCACCGAGGGCCTGAGGCTGCCCCTGTACCTCTGCAGTGCCCAGGGAGAGTTCACGTTCGCCAGCCCGGGGTTCCTTGCGCTCACCGGCTACCCCTCCCTGGAAGCGCTGAAAGGCAGCCGCGACTTCTTCCAGGAGCCGGAGCAGCGGTGGGGGGAGCTGGCGGCCGTGCGCCGCCACGGGAAGGTGGAATCATTCCCGCTGGCGGTCAGGTCGGGAACCGGCGTCCGGCTGCAGATCAGGGACTCCGCGGTCTCCGTGGGGGAGTCAGTCCTCGGGGTATTCTTCGATGTCACCCGGCTGGTGGCCGCCAACGCGGAGCTCAAGGATGCCCTCCAGATCCAGGAGCTTCTCAACGACAGCATCCTGGCCGGGGCGAACCAGCTCCAGCGCACCCAGGGGGCCGCCATCCGGGCGTTGGCCCGGCTGGCCGAGTATCGTGATCCCGAGACCGGGTTCCACCTGCAGAGGATCTGCGAGTTCTCCCGGCTGCTGGCGGTGGAGGTGCACCTTCGCGCCCCGTACACCTTCCGCATCACCATGGACTACGCCAACGACATCTCCCTCTCCAGCATGCTGCACGACGTGGGAAAGGTGAGCATCCCGGACCACATCCTGCTGAAACCGGGTCGGTTGGAGCCCGACGAGTGGGAGGTGATGAAGAAACACACGATGTTCGGGTGGGAAGTGCTGCACAAGGCCGACCGGGAGCTCGGCGAGCAGTCCTTCCTCACGCTGGCCGCCTCCATTGCGCTGTCCCATCACGAACGCTTCGACGGCGCCGGCTACCCGCACGGCACGGCCGGGGAGCAGATCCCGCTGTCCGCTCGGATCGCGGCCGTGGCGGACGTCTATGACGCGCTCACCTCCACGCGGCCGTACAAGCAGGCCTGGAGCCACGAGCGCGCCGTGCAGGAAATCGTCAACCAGTCCGGCGGACACTTCGACCCGGTGCTGGTGGGCATCTTCTCCGACCTGGCGCCGCAGTTCGCGGACGTCCGGCAGCGGTTCCCCGGCTGAGCGTGAAGGCCGCCGTCATCGCCGTGGTGGGCCGACCGTCGGCCGGCAAGTCCACCCTGGTGAACACGCTCTGCGGGGGGAAGGTCTCCATCGTCTCCGCGGTCCCGCAGACCACGCGCAACCGTGTCCGCGGGATCCTTACGGAGGGCCGGGGCCAGATTGTCTTCATCGACACGCCGGGGGTCCATCGCTCCGAGAGGAAGATCAACCTCGCCATGACCCATCTCGTGTCCTCCACGCTCGCGGAGGTGGATGCCGTGCTGTACGTGGTGGATGGCACCCGGGAGCCCGGGGAGGAGGAACGCCTGGTCCAGGAGGCGCTGCGCGCCGCCGCCCGGCCGTTGGTCATCTGCCTGAACAAGCAGGATGCCCGTGGACCCTCCTGGGAGGTCGTGCGGGCCTCCGTGGCCGCGGCCTTCCCCGGCATCCTCCTCCACGAGGTGTCTGCCGAACGGCGTGAGGGTCTGGACTCGCTGCGAGATGCGCTGTTTGCCGCGGCCCCGGAGGGGGAGCAGTTGTACCCGCCGGACTACTACACGGATCAGACGCCGGAGTTTCGCATCAGCGAAATTGTGAGGGAGAAGGCGATGCGCCAGACCCGCGAGGAGGTTCCCCACGCGCTGTACGTGCGCGTGGAGGACGTGGAGCTGAGGGACAACGGCGCCACCCTGTGGGCGCGCGGGTTCATCTGTGTGGAACGCGAGTCCCAGAAGGGCATTGTGGTAGGACGGGAAGGCGAACGCATCCGGGCCATCGTCAGGGAGGCGGAGCAGGAGCTTTCCGAGATCTTTCCGCAGCGGGTGCGCCTGGACATGAGGGTTCGGGTGGACAAGGAGTGGAGGAAGCGCGATCCGCTCCTGAAAAGGCTCATCCAGTAGCGGCTTCCGCGCCGGCCCGCTCTTGTGCGGGAGCACGCGCCGACGGGGTCCCGCCTCGTCCTACTTGACGGCGAGCACGGAGGCCAGGAGAAGGTCCGACTTGGCGTTCGCGGGGTTCTCGATGCGCAGCACCAGCGCGGCCGGCGGGGCGCCAGCCGCCGCCAGGGCAGCCGTGGCATCCCCGCCGGGGCCGGACACGACGAGCGAGCGGCCGTCCGCGGAGAGCTGGAACTTGAGCTCCGTGCCCACCGCGCCGAGTGGCACCGTGGCGGCCGGCTGGGCGGCTCCCTGCCACTCCGCCACCAGCGCCGCGGCGCGGCTCGTTGCGGCCGCCAGCCCGGCGGTCACCGTCAGCGCGGTTCCCGTGCGGACCGGCGGCAGCACGAGACTGGCGCCCGGCGGAAGGTCGAGCGACCCGCCGGAAAGCCTTCCTCCGTTCTCCACGGCGAAGGCGCCGGGAAGGGCGTGACCGTCGAATCCATCCGCAAAGACGAGACGGCTCCCGTACTGGCCGGTCTGGGACCGCAGGAACAGGTCCGGGTCCGTGGAGGGCTTCCCCGTGGAATCGAAGGCGTAAACGCCGAACTCGTCAACGATCCCGTGGAACCCGTGGGGACCGCCGATGGTGATGCTGCCGTCCGGGCTCACGGCCCCGACGGTGGCGGGGACCTCGGTCCGGGAGACCTGGACGCCGTCCAGGTACCACTGGGCTACGGCGCTCGACGCGCCCGGCGTCAGGCTGAAGGACAGCAGATGGCGTTGGCGGTCACCCAGGGCAGCCCCTCCCCAGGGAACCACGACCGGCGCGCCGCCGCCGCTCGTGAGTGTTGCCTGCGGGGTGGGGGAGGTTGTCGACATCGAGAGGACGACGGAGAAAGATCCGTCCGCGGTCGATGCATTCACGATGGTGCCGGCGCCTGCAGCGTCATCGAAGGAGACACCCAGGCTGATCGTGAACGGTCCCAGCGCCCCGCCGGTGACCGGCAGGGCCAGCCAGGGAACCGTGATGCCCGTGCTGCCGTCAAGCTGGTAGCCGAAGCCGTTGCCCACGGAAACGACCGCCGGCGCGCCGACTGGTTCCGCCCTCGGCTTCCCCGCTTTCTTGGCACCGGCCCCCGCGTCCGCGAGCGATCCCTGCAGGTGGAGAAGCGTCAGGAACGACGCCGGAGGTCCGAGCCGGCCATCCGGCTGCGCATCACCGCCGCCCACGATGATGTCCGTGGACAATGACAGCGATGAACGGAACGAGAAGTCAGACCCGGAAGCGGGAGCGCTGGGGAACAGCTCCAGGGTCACCGTGTAGACGCCTCCCTCTCCGGGCACGTCCCACAGGATCTGGCCCATGCCGGCAGAGAGCAGCCCCTTCTGGAGGACCTTGTCCTTCCAGCTCCAGCGAAGCCAGGGGTTGGCGTCCGTGGGGATGTCCAGCTCCGCCTTGAGCATGACCGTGGCGGCCGCGGTGATCACCGGTGGGAAGCTCCTGATACCGGTGATCTTCCACCCGTCCGGGGCGACGAAGAACGACACGGATTTCTTCTGGCTGACCTGGCCAGAGGAATACAGGACGAGATCCAGGCGATACAGGCCGGAAGGCAGGTTGGCCGGCAGCGTGATGGGGCTCTGCTCGTTCAGGACCGCTGCCGCGCGGTTGTGCCAGACGCTGGTCCCGTCCGGCGCGGACACCGTGGCTTCAATCTCCACGTCCTTGCTGGAGGATGCGTCTGGCGCCGAGACCATGAGCGGGATGGACTTGCCGCTGGCAAATACCTGCCCGTCTGAGGCGGAAACGATCTGCAGGTCTTCTCCCGCCGACTTGGCGGACAGGAATACAGACTGGTCTCCACAGGAGACGAAGGCCAGGAGCAGAGGCAGAGCGAACGCGAATCTCGCCGGAGCAGGGGACATTCGATTCAAATATATCACCGTGAAGTGTCAAATCAAGACGCTTCTCTGCGGGCGCCCTCCGCGCCCCTGATGTTGAGGACCTCGATGACCACGTTTCCCCGCACGTAGGACTGGCAGGCAAGCCGGATGTCATCCCCGGAAAGCTCCCCGGTGGCGGCAAGCTGCGCAAGGCGGTGCTTCTCCCTCTCCCGTTTCGGGCTGAAGAACTCCGCACCCTCCCGGACGCGGATCACGTCCTTGCCGCACACGGCGCGCCCGCCGCACAGCGTGTTGATCGGGAACCGGTTCCTGAGGAGCACGTTGAGGATGGAGGTGGTGAGGTCGCACTCGAATACCTCTGATCTCCCGAAGATGCTGATGGTCGGCATGCGGCCCCCGTGTCACGTTACAATAGAAGGAAACCCACCGGCGCGCAAGGACGATCCCTCACCCGGTCAGATGTCCCGGGAGTCGCACAGCTTTGCGACGGGGCACCGGGCGTGGTCGGGCTTGCGCGCATCGCAGCACTGGCGCCCGTGGAACGTTACCGAGTGGGAGAACCGAGTCCACTCCGACGGCGCCAGCAGCGCCCCGACCTCGTGCTCGATCTCATCCGGGTCCGAGCTTTGCGCCAGGCCGATCCTCTGGGTGACGCGCCGAAAGTGCGTGTCCACGACGATAGCCGGCGTGTTGAAGCACGTCCCGAGGACCACGTTCGCGGTCTTCCTCCCGACACCCGGCAGAGTCAGCAGCTCCTCCATGGTCCGGGGAAATCCGGCCGGGAAGCGCGTGGCGAGCTCCGAGGCGGCGCCCTTGATGCTGCGGGCCTTGTTATGGAAGAACCCGGTGGAACGGACCAGGTCCTCCAGCTCTCCGATGTCCGCCTGCGCCATTGCCTGCGGCGTGGGAAACCGCGCGAACAGCGCCGGTGTCACCATGTTGACGCGCTCGTCCGTGCATTGCGCGGCCAGGATGGTGGCCACCAGCAGCTCGAACGGGCCCTTGTGGTCCAGCATGCAGTGCGCATCGGGGTAGGTCGCGGCCAGGAGCGCGGCCACCTTCTGCGCTCGGGCAGCCAATGTCCGTGGCCTCGCTGGTGCCGTTTTGCGCGCGGGCTTTCCGGGCGTGCCCGGGGCTGTCGTGCCGCGTGTCTTCCCGCCGTGTGCTCTTTTCGAACCGGGCATCGTGTCCTCCGTGTGCCAGCTCGAATCTATTACCCGGCCGGCCGTTATGTCGAGCGCCAGCGCCTGCGCCC
>DASRZR010000162.1:0-3291 GCA_035686185.1 Spirochaetia bacterium
CGGTGGCTCCGGCCGCGGGCACCCCAGCCGGCCTGCAGGCCGCGATCCGAGCGGCGGACCCGAACAACCCGGCGTTCGCGCTGGCACGAGTGGTGATGGTCGGGGAGGCAACAACGCACTGGGCAGTTCTGCCCGGGGTGACCGGCTCTCTGCAGGTGAAGGCAGTCTCGGGCGATGCTACGACTCTGATCGAGCTCGGCCTGGACCCTGCTCTGGGCCGCCTCGGATATGGGGTCATCTCGGGCGAGCTTCCGGTGCCGCTGCCGTCCCGCGCCAGGGCGCTGGCGCTCCGGATGGAGCCCGCCACGCCGTCCGTCACGCCCGCGGAAGCGCACTCCGTCACCTTGCCAGCCGGGACCACGACCGCGGCGGGTCTGGCGTCGGACCTGCAGACCGCGCTGGTTGGGCTTGCGGGCGCTTCGGCTGCCTTCACGGGCGCCCTTGTCGGGCTGGTGGATACCGCTACGGTGCTGGTAGTAGCGGGGGACGCCGATCACATCCCGCTGTTTGGCGCCTCGACGGCAGACCCTGACAGCCTCCCTGAGCTGGGCCTGGAGAGCCGCCGCCCGGCCATGGCGGGCAACCTCGCAATGACCCTGGGAGGCCCGCCCACCTCACTGGTCTGCGTGACCGTTCTGGGCACCAGCCTGGTCCGGTCGCTGATGATGGCCAGCGAGGCGATCTTCACGGACCCCGTGATCTGCCAGCGCCGTCAGACCGGCTGCGTCCGTTTCTCCTACGTGCCAGAGGGCTCCGTCACTCCGCGCCGCTTCCGTTGTCAGCCGGACACCGCGCTGGACGGTGTTGCGGACGCAGACAAGCCCGCGGTCCTTCGGCGTCTTGCTCCCGCCTTCACGTCCCGGCGCTACGGTACCCCCGCCTACGGTCAACTGCTGATGCGGTCTGCCCCGGAGATCCGGACCGGAGCGGAGAACGGCGCCGAGATGGGAGCATACAACTACCTGATGCAGCCGCAGCGCGAGTCCAACCTGCGCATCCGGCTGCAGGAATACCTGCCCTTTGGGCTGGAACCGGGCATGATCTATGTCTCATGAGCAGCCGCTCGCCGAAACGAGGCTCCGCGCTCATGGAATCACAATCGGTCACTAGGAGGCCGCGATGAAAGGCGACTTTTCGCGCCTGGGGTCGAACAGGAACAAGCACTTCACGGAAGTGCTGAGCCAACAGGGGCGCGTGCTCCTGGACTGGGAACAGAACGAGGCGGTGGCGATCGCGGCGCACCTCCGCGGGACCAGCCTGAAAGACGTGATCGGACCGAGTGGAGTTCCGCTCCTGGCCCCTGATTCGTTCAAGATCGGCGGCTTCCCGCCGAATGACTTCACCATCCAGCCCGGCAGGATGTACGTGGACGGCATCCTGGTGGAGAGCGTGGGGGATTCGCAGACGACCTTCAGCACGCAGCCCTATTGCCCCGCTTCGGGGGAGACGGCGTCTCCACCCCTTGCGGGCTCGCGCACCGACCTCGTGTACCTGGAGGTTTGGAAGCAGCACGTCACCGCGCTGGAAGACCCCGATATCCGCGAAAAGGCGCTGGCCATTCCGGACACGACCACGAGGCTCAAGACCCTGTGGAGGGTCCACGTGCTGCCGAACGTTGGGAATGTCCAGTGCGGCGACGATGTTGCCGGCTTTCCCCCGCCGGCCGGCAGCGCGGCCACGCTGACCAACGGCGTGGCGCTGGGCGGTCAGCCGGCGGACCCCTGCGTCATCGCTCCGGATGGCGGCTACCGCCTTCTGGAGAACCGGTTGCTGCGGGTGGAGATCCACAAGGACAGTGCCTCCGCGGGAGGTCCGACTGCCAAGTGGTCCACGGAGAACGGCGCCACCGTGTACGGAATCACCGCGGTCACTCCGATCCAGATTCCGGTCGGCGGAGTGAACAAGAATGGCTTGCGCCTGACGGTGAAGACCCAGGGGCGGGACCAGTACCTCAGCCTGGGCGTCAACGACCTGGTTGAGATCGTAAGCGGGGAAGACGAGATCCGCGGCAACCGGGGCGTCATGGGAACGGTGCATGACCGCGTCAGTGGAACCGTGATCGACGTGCTGCTGCTTGATGGCGAAGGGGTCCCAGCCGCCTACACTGCCAGCCCCCTGCCGCAGTCCCTTTACGGGACCGGACTGGTGGATTTCAAAGTGCGTCGGTGGGACGGCCTGATCGATCCCCTGGGCCCAACCGTGGCCCTGGGCAACACGGGCGTCAGCGTGACCTGTCCGACGGTGGGCTTGTGCCGAACCGGCGACCACTGGGTGTTTGCCGGGAGGACCGCTTCGGTAGCCAGCGCCGCCGACAGTCTGGAGCTGCTGGTCAACGCCCCGGTGTCGGGGATCCACCGTCACTACGCGCGCCTGGCGCTGATCCAGTGGACGCCTGGCGGCGTAACGGTGCTGGACTGCCGGCCGAAGTTCCCTCCTCTCACCCAGATGATCGAGCTCCACTACGTGAGCGGCGACGGGCAGGAGGCTTTCCCGGGAGATCCGATCAAGCCCCTCATCGTGAGAGTCAGCAACGGGGGCATCCCTCTGGCCAACATCGATGTGACCTTCTCCATCGCGATCGGAGGCGGAAGCCTGTCGCCCGCCTCGCCGGTGGCCACCGACGGCCACGGTCTGGCCACGGTCACCTGGCAGCTCGATTCGACCACCTATCGCCAGCAGGCAAAAGCGGCGCTGGCAGCCAATCCGGATCTGGAGGTGGTGTTCAACGCCAGCCTGAGCGTAGCGGACAAGGTTGCGTATGCACCCGGCGATCCCAACTGCTACTCCCCCCCGGTCCATACGGTGAAGGATGCGCTGGACGAGCTGTGCGCACACAAGATCGACAAAGAGAACGGGATTCGGATCCGGGAGGTTGTCTGGACCGGCGCCAAGCGCGCCGACAACAACACCCGGGTGCCGCTGAGTCTCCTCTTGAAGGGCCTGGAGGTTGTGACCGACGGGAACCTGGACCCCCGCTCGATCAGCCGCGCTACCTGCTATATGCAACTGGAGCTCCCGTCGGACCCTGAGATGGATGCCTGGTTCCTGCCCTTGACGCTGCGGGCCAAGGAAAGCGTCAACGGCAACCGGATCGAGTGGCAACCAGTTTCCCTGCCGGCCTCCGTGGCCGCCAGGATGCAGAAGATTACGGGTCCCGACCGCGACAGCGGCCTCCTTGCCCGCTTCCACCTGAAGGGCAACTTCATCTACGACAGGGACCGGAAGCTCTACCTGGACGGCGAGGACTTCGGCGTGCCGGATGGGGCCGCGCCGTCCAACCTCCAGCCTCAG
>DASRZR010000163.1:0-18085 GCA_035686185.1 Spirochaetia bacterium
TGCTCATGGGATACGCCGGGCAGGTGTCCATGGGGCATGCCGGCTTCTTTGCGATTGGCGGCTACACCTCGGCCGTGCTTTCCACGGCAGGGGCAGCGCTGGTGGGCGTTGCCCCGTGGCTCAGCCTGCCGGCCGGGGTCATCGCTTCCGCCGTGGTGGCGCTCGTGATCGGTCTTCCGGTCCTGAGGCTGCGGGGCCACTACCTGGCCATGGCCACCCTTGCCTTTGGCATCATCGTCTCCCGCGTCATCCTCGGCACGGCCATCCTCGGCCAGGCGGACGGGATCTCCGACGTGCCGGCCCTGAAGCTGTTCGCCGGGCTTTCCCTCAGCGGCCGACGCGCCCTGCGCGTGCAGAACTACTACGAGGCGTGGGCGCTGGTGGCGCTGGGGCTGCTGCTCGCCATCAACCTCCTCGGCTCCCGCGCGGGCCGGGCGCTTCGCGCGATCCACGGCAACGAGGAGGCCGCGGCGGCCATGGGCGTGGACGTGGCGCGGTACAAGCTGGCCGTGTTCGTGCTGAGCGCGGTGTACGCGGGGCTGGGCGGCGCCTGCCTGGTGCACCTCAACGGCGGGATCGGCCCCGGAGAGGCCTCCGTGATGAAGTCCGTCCGCTACGTGGCGCTCGTTGCCGCGGGCGGGATGGGCAGCCCGGGCGGCACGGTGGCGGTTTCCGCGGTGCTCATCTTCCTGTCCCTGAGAGGCACGTTCGGTCTCTACGATGACGCGGTCTTCGGCGCCCTGCTGGTGGCCATCATGCTGTTCGCCCCGGACGGGCTCCTGGGACTGCTCCCGGCCCGGAGGCGCGCATGAGCCTGCTGGCCGTCCAGCACCTGGATCACTGGTTCGGCGGCCTGCACGTCATCGATGACGTGTCGTTCGAATGCCGGGAGGGGATCGTCAAGGGCATCATCGGCCCGAACGGCGCCGGCACGACCACCCTGTTCAACCTCGTGGCCGGGACCTTCCACCCGGCTTCCGGCGAGATACGGTTCGAAGGCCGGCCCCTCACCGGCCTTGCGCCCCACCGGGTTGCCGCCAGAGGAATCACGCGAACGTTCCAGGCCACACGGCTCTTCCCGCGCATGACAGTGCTGGAAAACGTGATGGTCGGGATGCATTCGCGCTCCCGTCACGGGTTTCTCTCCGGGCTGGCCGGCCCGCTTGCCACCCACCGGGAGGAGGCGCGCGTCAGGAAGGCCAGCCTCGAGGTGCTGGAAATCCTCGGGCTGGGGCCCCTGGCGCGGCAGGACGCGCGCAGTCTGCCCTTCGGCCGTCAGCGCGTGGCGGAGATCGCCCGCGCGCTGGCGGCGCGGCCTCGGCTGCTGCTCCTGGACGAGCCGGCCTGCGGACTGAACCCGAGGGAGACCGAGGAGATGGCAGAGCTCATCTCCGGCATCCGGGCCCGGGGCACCACGGTGCTGGTGGTGGAGCACGACATGTCCCTGGTGATGGGCATTTGCGACGAGGTGCTGGTGCTCAGCTCGGGCCGACGGATCGCGGAAGGCACGCCGAGGGAAGTCCAGTCTGATCCCGCCGTCATCGCCGTCTACCTCGGGGATGGCGCCTCGCCAGGGCGGGTCCATGCTTAGGATCACGAGCCTCGCGGCACGCTATGGCGCCGCGGAGGTGCTTCACGCGGTGTCCCTTCACGTGGGCCCGGGAGAGATCGTCACGATCATCGGCGCCAACGGGGCCGGCAAGAGCACGCTGCTGAACGCCGTGGCCGGCGTGGTGAAGCCGGCATCGGGAACCGTCCTCCTCGACTCCTCCCGGATGGAAGGGGCCGATCCGGCGCAGGTAGTGTCCCGCGGCTGCGTGCTGGTACCGGAAGGCCGACAGATATTCCCCGACCTCTCGGTCCGGGACAACCTGCTCCTGGGCGGTTACCTGCGCTGGCGCCGCGAGGGAAAGCGCGCGGCGGCGGCGGAGATGGACGGCGTCTGCGAGCTGTTCCCCGTGCTTGAGGAGCGCCGGGAGCAGCGCGCGGGCACCTTGTCCGGCGGCGAGCAGCAGATGCTGGCGCTGGGCCGCGCGCTGATGGCCCGTCCCCGGCTTCTCATGCTGGACGAGCCGTCCATCGGCCTGGCCCCGCTGGTGGTGCGGGAGATCTTCGACGTGATCCGACGGCTGCGGGAGCGCGGCACCACGGTCCTCCTGGTGGAGCAGAATGCGCGTGCCGCCCTCGCCGTGGCGGACCGCGGCTACGTGATGGAGACCGGGCGCATCATGCTGGAGGGCGCCGCGGCGGAGCTGGCCGCCAACCACGACGTGCGCCGCGCCTACCTGGGCAAGGAATACCGGCAGATCGACGAGTAGCGAGGTGCGGACGTGATCTGGAACGAGGATTTCGAGACCATGAAAACCACGGAGCGCGAGCAGGTCCAGCTGGAGCGCCTGCAGGCCACGGTGAACCGGGCGCTGCGCAACGTGGCGTTCTACCGGGAGAGCTTTGCGCGGGCCGGCGTAACGGGGGACGAAGTCCGAAGCCGCGCCCACCTCGTTCGGCTTCCGTTCACCACGAAGGAAGATCTTCGCACGAGCTACCCCTACGGCATGTTCGCGGTGCCGCTGCGGGACATCGTTCGCATCCATTCCACCTCCGGCACGACCGGCACGCCGGTCATCGTCGGGTACACGCGCAATGACCTGAAGACCTGGGCGGAGTGCGTGGCCCGGCTGCTTGCCGCGGGCGGCATGACCGAGCACGACGTGATGCAGGTTGCCTTCACGTACGGGCTGTTCAGCGGCGGCTTCGGGCTGCACGCCGGGGCGGAGCGGGTCGGCGCCTCGGTGATCCCCGCCTCCGCCGGCGGCCTGGAGAAGCAGGTCCGCACCATCCGGGACTTCAAGACCACGGCGCTTGCCTGCACGCCCAGCTACGCCTCGGCCATCGCCGGCGCAATGACCGAGGCCGGGCTTTCCCGCGAGCAGCACTCCCTTCGGGTAGGCTTCTTCGGCGCGGAGCCGTGGAGCGAGGGCCTTCGGGCGCGGCTGGAGTCGTCCCTCGGAATCACGGCGCTGGACAACTACGGACTCACGGAAGTCCTGGGGCCGGGTATTTCCTTCGAGTGCGAGCGCCGGGAAGGCCTGCACGTGAACGAGGATCATTTCGTGGCCGAAGTGGTGGACCCCGCCACCGGGGAGGTGCGCGCGGACGGCATTGACGGGGAGCTGGTGCTCACCACCATCACCAAGGAGGGTTTTCCCGTGATCCGCTACCGGACGGGAGACCTCTGCTCTCTCACCCGCGAGCCCTGTCCGTGCGGACGGACGTTCGCGCGCATGTCCCGGATCCAGGGCCGCATCGATGACCTGATCATCATGGGAGCCGTGAAGGTCTTCCCGTCCCAGATCGAGCAGGTGATCCTGGACGTGGAAGGCGCAACGCCCGACTACCAGATCGTGGTGGACCGGGCCGGCGGCACGGATTCCCTGGAGATCCGGGTGGAGATGGCCGGGCCGGCGCCCGCGATAACGCAGCGCATCTCCCGGAAGCTCGGCGCCCTGCTGGATACGCCGGTGACCGTGACGCCCGTGCCGCCCCTCGCGTTGGCGCGGCCGGAGGGCGGCAAGGTGCGCCGCGTGGTTGACAAGAGGCCGGTATAGCGCTCTCACTATATGGATGCCGGAGCTTCCGGACCTGCACTACATCGTCTCCCACCTTCGGCCGCGCGTGACCGGAAGGACCGTCACGGAGGTCCTGGTCCGGGAACCCATCGTGATCCGCATGCTCCTGCCCGGCGCCGGCGGCTTCGCGGACGCGCTCCCCGGCCGCACGCTCCAGGGGCTGACGCGGCGCGGGCCGTTTCTCGTGTTTCCCGTGAGCGGCGGCGCCGAGCTGATCTTGCACTGCATGCTGGCCGGGCGCCTGCAGATCGGCCCGCCGTCGGACAAGGCCGTGACGCACCTCTGCTTCACGTTGTACCTGGACAACGGGGAAGTGCTCCGCTACGGCGATGAGAAGAAGATGGGAAAGGTGTACCTCACGCCGGCCGGCAGTTACGAGGCCATCCCCGGCTACCGGGAGCAGGGCGTGGACATCCTTTCCGCCGAGTTCACGCCGGAGCTGTTCGAGGCGCTGATCAAGGGGCGGCGGCACCAGGCCCGCGTGTTCCTCATGGACCAGTCCGCCCTCAGCGCCATCGGCAACGCCTACGCCGACGAGATCCTGTTTGCCGCCCGGATCCACCCCAAGACTCCGTGCTCCAGCCTCTCCGCCGAGCAGCGGCGCGCGCTGTACGACAGCATCCGATCGGTGATGGCGTGGGGCATCGCGGAGGTGCAGAAGGCCGCGCAGCCCATCGAGGTGAAGGTCCGTGACCACGTGAAGGTGCGAAACAGGAAGGACGAGCCCTGCCCCGTCTGCGGCACGAAGATCCGTCGCGTCGGCGTCCTGGGCTACGATTCATTTTTCTGCCCGCAGTGTCAGGCAGCATCCCGACCCCAGAGGATCCCCTGGTGAACAAGACGCGTTCTCTTCTCATCTGCCTGGCCGCCTACGGGACGGCCGCGCTGGCAGCATTCCTCGTGTGCCGGCTCACCCCGGGGTGGGCCCTGGTGTGGTCCGCCGGCCTTGCCGACCTCGCGGCCACCGTCGTGGTGTTTGCCTTCAGCCTCGGCATGGACAACTCCAGCATGTACGATCCGTACTGGAGCGTGGCCCCCGCGGTGATCGCCCCCTGGTGGCTCGTGCGGCTGGGGGGATTCACCGGGGCGGGCGGGACGGGCGTTCGACAAGCAGCCGCGCTCACGCTCGTGCTCCTGTGGGCGGGACGGCTCACGTGGAACTGGGTGCGCCGGTGGCGGGGGCTGGCGGACGAGGACTGGCGCTACGCGGACTACCGCCGCATGGGTGCCGGCTACTGGCCGGTGAGCTTCTTCGGGTTCCACCTGATGCCCACGGTGATGGTGTTCGTGGGCTGCCTGTCCCTGCTGCCCGCGCTTTCTCCGTACGGCAGGGGACTCGGCGTGCTGGATCTCGCCGCGGTGCTGGTCACTGGCGGGGCCATCCTTGTAGAAACGGCGGCAGACCGCCAGCTCTGGCGCTTCCTCGCCACGCGGAAGCCGGGTGACATCCTGGACTCCGGGCTGTGGGGGTTCTCCCGTCACCCGAACTACTTCGGCGAGGTGACGTTCTGGTGGGGGCTGTGGCTGTTCGGCATGGCCGGCGACCCCACTCGCTGGTGGACGGTGGTGGGACCGCTGGGGATCACGGCGCTGTTCCTGGGGATCAGCGTTCCCATGATGGACCGCCGCATGGTGTCCCGGCACCCGGAGTACGCCGCGCATATGCAGCGGCGCTCCGCGTTCGTCCCCTGGGTATGAAGCTGCCATGAAACCACAGTACGCCCTCAAATCACTGCTCACCATGGCCGCGATCGTCGCGGTTTCCTGCACCACGGTAGCGGGACCGGCCGCCAAGCCGGCGTCCACGCCCCGGCAGGCGGCGCCGTCTGCCCCGGCAGCCGCGTCGGCTGCGCAGCCCGCACCGGCAGCCCAGCCCGCCGCACCGGCCCCCGCCGCACCGGCCCCCGCCCCCGCCGCGGCAGCACCGGAGCGGGCGCCTGATGGTTTGCCTGCGGAGCTGACGGCAACGTTGCAGCCGCTGTTCGGGGTCACGGTATCGTATTCGCCACCCGCGGCGCCCGTGGAGGGTCTGACGGACGACCTGGACCCCCTGACGGTGATCTCGCTGCGGCAGCTCAACGCGTGGCGCGTCGCGGCGGGGCTGACCCCCTACCGCTACGACCCCGACCTGACGAAGCTGGCGCAGGCACACGTGCGCTACGCCATGGCGAACAGCCAGGCCAACCTCCGTTGGACCGGCCACTTCGAGACTCCAACCCAGCCGGCGTACAGCAAGGAAGGCAACGAGGCGGCTTCCACCAGCGGCCTGGCCTATGGCGACAGCGACCTGTACGAGGCGCTCGTGAGCCTCATGTCAGGTCCCTTCCACCGGCTGCAGTTCCTGCGGCCCGAGGAGACGCGCATCGGGGCCGGCTTCGGCTCCTGGGCGGGCCCGGGCAACTCGATTGGCCTGTTCGTCACGCGGGAGCCGGCCGGCAGGACCGGCTCCTCGGCGGTGACGGGTGAGCCGCGGTTCGTGCTGTTCCCGCCCCCGGGCAGCTCGGGCATCGGCGTGAGCTTCAACGGGGAGAACCCGGACCCCCGGCCCGGCTTTCAGGCAATGGCGTCCGACGATCGGCCGGCCACCGGCTACCCCATCACGATCTCCCTGTCCTGGGATGATGCCCGGGCTTTCACCAGCGCGGATGTCGCGGTGACGGACGCGGACGGCCATCCCGTGCCGTGCTGGGTCACGGATCCCGCCCATCCGTCCACCACGGTGGCACCGAACATCTACGGCCCGGGCGTATCCGCCGGGGACGCGTTCACGCGCAACTTCAACGCGGTGTTCATCATGCCGCGGGCAACGCTGAAGCGCGGCGCGACGTACTCGGTGAAGGCCCGCCTGGTGATAGGATCGAAACCGTCAGACCTCGCGTGGAGCTTCACCACCGCGCCCGCGGTGAGCTGGAAGGTGCGCCCCGCCCCGCGCTCTCCCTGGAGCTCGCTCGCCTACGCGGTGGCCCACGCGGCGGCCGGTGACACGATCGAGCTGGCCGGCGGAAGCTACTCCGTGGCGGACACGGTCCGGCTGGAAGGCGTGCGGCTCACGGGCGCCGGGGCCGGGGCCACGCGCCTTGCGTTCGAGGATGCCAGGGTCATGCCGTTTGTCGGCACCGGCGCCGCGGCAGTGGAGCACCTGTCCATCAGCCACGGGGGCCAGATCTTCTACGAGCCGTCCGGCAGCACGCTCCTGCTGCGGGACGTGTCGATCTCCGGCGGCGACGGGGAATCCGTGGCCGCGGCCCTGCAGCGCGGGTCCACGCTTGTGCTGGACCAGGCGGACGTGTCGGGCTTTGCCACTTACTACGTGTGCTACGCGGAAGTGAAAGGCGCTGGCGGCCCGCCGCGCGTGATCAGCCGGGGCCTTCGCGGCATGCGCGACAGGGAACAGCTCGTGTACGGCACCGCGGAGGTGCAGGCCCTGCCCGACCGCTGAGGCCGTGACGGCCTGGGCCGGCAGGGCTGACCCTTTGCCGGGCGGCGCCGCGGCGAGTCAGCTCAGCCCGCGCCGGCGGTTCGCCTCTTCCACCATCGCCAGGTAGTTCGGCACCGGGATGTAGCTGGGGATGGAGTTGCCGGATCCCACCGCGTATCGCCCGAGGGCTCCGCACTGCTCCATGAGCCGGCCGGTCTCCTGGCGTACCTGGTCCGGAGTTGACCGGGTCAGCAGCGTGATATCCAGGCCGCCCAGCACCGCGATGCGGCTGCCATACTTCTTCTGGAACTCCTGGACCGGGATGATCCCGTTCTCGTAGGAGTGCTTGCCGTCTATCTTCACGTCCTCTATCAGGTCCTCCATGATGGCGGCCAGGTTCCCGCAGGAGTGCAGGAAATACGGACGGCCACTTGCGTGGACCATGGAGGCGAGCTTCTTCTGCCACGGCAGGCAGTACTGCCGCAGCACGTCCGGGGCAAGCAGCGTGCCGGTCTTGAAGCCCATGTCGTCCCCCTGGAAGATCGCCACCACGCCCGGCAGTCCCAGCAGGTGACCGTAGAACGATTCCAGCAAGCCGCCGAGCCGATCCGCCACGGCCTTCACGAGGTCCGGCGCGTCGTACAGCGCCATGCACAGGCCCTCGTAGGACATGATCCATGACAGGTGCTCGTACAGCCCACCGCCGTGGCACGTGATCATCCCCATGCCCGGCGGCAGGTGGGAGCTGATGTACTCGAACGGGAAGAAGTCGAAGTCCTGCACCCGGGGCCAGGGGTAGCGCT
The DNA here is from genome assembly GCA_035686185.1 of Spirochaetia bacterium. Classification (GTDB taxonomy): domain Bacteria; phylum Spirochaetota; class Spirochaetia; order SZUA-6; family Fen-1364; genus Fen-1364. The sequence continues at coordinate 7,851 of DASRZR010000163.1, forward strand.
CGAAGTCGTCCCAGCTTCGGATCCGGCCCTGGTGCTGGTCCGCCCATGCCCGCTGCTTGGCGGAACCCGGCGCCGTGTCCGCCAGCTCCAGATGGGTCTCGGGGAAGCCCAGGTCCTGCTCGAAGCGGACAAAGTCGTAGCCCATGCGAAGCCAGAACTCGATGAACGTGTCCAGGTACGCCTTCTGCGCGTCCCGGTCCGGCTCCGACCGGCGCACCTCGTGGCTGGTACCCGTGCCGGCCCCCACCCACGGCCGGCCCAGGAGGTCCTCCACGATCGGCTTCATTACCACGTCATCCACCAGGTATTCCACGAGGGGCGGAACAGAGGTGGCCCGGCCGGCCAGCACGTCAAGGAACTTCCGGCAGTCCGGACGGGGGTGCTTCAGCGGCAGGAGGCTCATTTCGGCTCCCCCCGCCAGGCCTCCGTGCCGGAAGCGGCCAGGATCTCCCCGAAAAAGACGCGGTGGTAGTCCTTCGCCGAGTAATGCGTCTCTATGGAAGAGTCCAGGAAGTGAGAGGGATCAAGGTCGCTGAAGTAGGTCTTGCGGCACTCGAGTACCAGCTCCGCCTCATCGAAAGAGGGAGCCGTCACGCGCCGGGATGCCACGGCAGTGAGGCCGCTCCCCTTCACCTTGTCCTCGTCTCTCCCGGAGTGGCTCCCGCAGTAGGCGAGCGCTTTTCGGAAGGACTCCGGCAGCACGCTGAGCGTGAAGGAGTCCGCCGCGTCGATGAACCGGCGCGTGTGCCGGGTGGGCCGCACCACGACGAGCGCGAACGGCTTTCCCCACATCACGCCGAGCCCGCCCCAGCTCACCGTCATGAAGTTGAACGGCCGGGATGCGGGCGCCGGGGCGTCCGCGTATGTGCCGGCCGCGAGCAGGAACCAGCGCTCGTTCCAGGTGTGGAACGGAAGCATGGCAAGACGTTCGAGGGGAATGTCGGTGCGCAGCATGGTGGGGGATCCTCCGGGGCCAGTCTACGCGATGCGCTTGACTTTTGCACGTGGGGCCGGTCCAATGGCGCATCATGGCACAGCAGGCTTGCAAGGGAGAGCACGAGGGACATCTCTGTGTCCTGGCCAGCGCGGGGAAGTTCCGGGAGATCAAGGAGATGGCCCGTTCCCCGAAGTTCATCTGTTTCAACTGCGGAAGGGTGGCGGAGTGCGACGTGAACCTCTGCAACCCTATGCCTCTGGACTGAACGGCGCCCATCCTCTACCCTGAAGCGGCAGCCTCATGCGAGTTGCCGCCCTGGACCACCAGCTCACGGGCATCTCGATTCCGGTCGCCGCCCTGCGCACGGCGCGCGGTTGCGGCGTGGGTGAGTTCGCCGACCTCGCGGCCCTGGGGCAATGGTGCCGGCAGGCGGGCCTGGGGCTGATCCAGCTCCTTCCCGTCAACGATACCGGCACGAACAGCTCTCCCTACAGCGCGCTTTCCGCGTTCGCTCTCCATCCCCTGTACCTGAACCTGGGCGCGGTTCCCGGCGCCGAGCGCTACGCCGCGGAGATCGCGGACTACCCCGGGGACGGTCGGCTGTCGTATGCGCGCACGCTGGCATTCAAGCAGTCCATCATCCAGCGGATCGCTACGGACCGCGCCGGCGCGGTGGACGCTGACGAGGAGTTCGCCCGGTGGCGGGCGCGCAACCCGTGGGTCGTCCCTTATGCGGTCTTCACGTGCCGGAAGGCTGCCAGCGCCAACGCCCCGTGGTCCACGTGGGGCGACATGGCGGACCCCACGGAGGAGAAGGTCCGGCAGTGGTGGGAAGCCCACCCCGATGACTGCCGGCCGGTGGCGTGGACCCAGTATCTCCTGGAGCAGCAGCTCGCCGCGGCCTCCCGGGAGCTGCAGGAGATGGGCGTTGCCCTGAAGGGGGACCTTCCCATCCTGATGAGCCGGGAGAGCGTGGACGTCTGGTTCGAACGCCGGTTCTTCGATCTCTCCGGCGTTGCGGGTGCCCCGCCGGACATGTTTTCCCCGTCCGGTCAGAACTGGGGATTTCCGGTCTACGACTGGGAGAGCCTCGGACGGGAAGGCTACCGATGGTGGAAGGATCGCCTGGCGCAGGCGGGCAAGTTCTTCCATGCCTTCCGCATCGATCACGTGCTGGGGTTCTTCCGCATCTGGCGGATCCCGCAAGGAGAGACCTCGGGCCTGCTGGGCCGGTTCTCCCCGTCCGTGTGCTTCACCCGGGAAGAGCTTCGCGGGCTGGGATTTGACGACGGAAGGCTGCGCTGGCTGTCCGTCCCGCACATCGGTGGCGAGGAGCTCAGGAGCGCACTCGGCCCGGACGCCTCCCGGGTGGCGGAGAGGTATCTACTGCGCATCGGCCGGGAGGACCTGTACAACATCGCCCCCCCGTGGGACTCCGAGGGGGCCGTCCAGGGTCTGGACGAGCCGGCCCCGGTGAAAGGTTTCCTCCTGGCATGGCACGTCAACCGGACTCTGCTGGACGCCGGCGGGGGCCGGTATTTCCCCGCCTGGTACCTCGAGACAAAGAAGGGCTTCCAGAGCCTGTCCGATGACGAGAAGAAGCGGCTGCGGGACCTGGCCGGCCAGAAGCGCCGCGAATCGGAGGACGGCTGGGAGAAATCGGGGCGCATGCTGCTCTCCGTGGTGAAAGAGGCGGCGCACATGCTGGTGTGCGCGGAGGACCTGGGTGACGTCCCCACCTGCGTTCCCCGGGTGCTGGAGGGGCTGGGCATCCTCGGCCTGAGGATCCTGCGCTGGGCGCGGGAGTACCGGTCCACGCCACCCGGGCAGCCGGCGCCGTTCACCCCGCCGTCCGCCTACCCGGAGCTCTCGGTGTGCACGCCGTCCGTTCACGACACCTCCACGGTGAGAGGCTGGTGGGAGGAAGACCCGGCCGAACGGGAGCAGTTCTTCCGCGCCATGGGAGAGTCGGGGCCGTGCCCGGGCCGGATGAGCCGGCCGCTTCTGGAGAGGATACTGGCCCACTGCGCTCGTGCCGCCAGCCGATTGTGCGTGTTCCAGGTGCAGGACCTGCTGGACCTTGACGAGACCCTGTGGTCTGCGGATCCGAAAGCGGACCGCATCAACGTGCCGGGAACCGTCACCGACGAGAACTGGACCTGGAGAATGCCGCTTTCCGTCGAGGAGCTGGGCTCGCGGTCCGTCCTCACGGAGAGGGTGAGAAGGCTCACGGCGATGAGGGGGACGCGATGAGGGTATGGCGATGAGCAGCGCGCGATTCTTCCACGTCTCCCGCGCGGCGCGGGAGCGCTACGGGCTCTCCGCGGAGCTCTTCTCCCTTACCGGCAACGTCGTGTTCCTGGACCTGCATGCGGCGCGGCTGTTCACACGCCGCATCAATGAGGTGCGCCGTGCCGCCGGGGCGGCCGCGGAGTCCCTGGGCGCCGGGGACATGAACGCCATGGGGCTCATCGACGAGATCCTGCATTTCGTCGTCGGACTTTACCTCTCCCGCGTTGCCCCGGATGCGTTCTCCCGCGCGCTGGCGTTCGCCGAGCAGCGCCTCGGCGCGCAAGCCGTGCGAAGCGTGGTCGATGTGTTCCGCTCGGAGTTCCCCCCTGTCCACCCACCGGCGCCGGAGCCGCCGGTGGAGCTGGAAGAGATCCTGCTCCTCTCCCTTGCCAACTCCAACCCGGCGTTCCAGCCGTTCTCCGAGCTGTTCGACCACCGCCCGATGGAGCGCGGCGCCTACCGGTCCCTGGTGGATTCCGTGGGCGAGTTCTTCCGCACGCAGCCGGTGTTCGGCCCGGACAACCAGGACCTCGTCACCATGCTGCGCAGCCCCGTCATGGCGGCCCCCCATTCGCTGGCGGGCCAGCTTGAGTTCATCCGCACGCGGTGGGGATCCCTGCTGGGAGACCTCCTGCTGCGGCTGCTCACCGGCATGGACGTGTTGAAGGAGGAGCAGAAGCTGCGCTTCGCCGCCTTCACGCCGGGACCGCCGGAGGTCTACGAGTACGCGGGCCAGGGAGCGGAGGTGGAGGCCTTCAGCGAGGACCGGGAATGGATGCCGCGCGCGGTGATGATCGCCAAGAACGTCCTGGTGTGGCTGGACCAGCTCTCCCGGGCCTGGGGCCGGGAGATCCGGCGGCTGGACCAGGTCCCGGACGAGGAGCTGGACCGCCTGGCCTCCGCCGGGTTCACCGCGCTGTGGCTCATTGGCGTGTGGGAGAGAAGCGGGGCCTCCCGGGAGATCAAGCGCCGCATGGGAAACCCGGAGGCGGAAGCCTCCGCGTATTCCCTTTACGACTACACCATCGCCGCGGAGCTGGGCGGCCAGGCCTCCCTGGAGAACCTCCGGGGGCGCGCGTGGCAGCGCGGTATCCGCATGGCCAGCGACATGGTGCCCAATCACACCGGCGTGGACTCGAAGTGGATGGCGGAGCACCCGGAGCGCTTCCTCTCGTGGCCCCACGACTGGCCGCCGTTCCCCTCCTACACCTTCAACGGACCGAACATCTCCTCCACGCCCGGCGTGGGCGTGTACCTGGAGGACCACTACTGGGACAGGAAGGACGCGGCGGTGGTCTTCAAGCGCGTGGACTTCTCCACCGGCAGCGCCCGGCTCATCTACCACGGGAATGACGGCACGCACATGCCGTGGAACGACACCGCCCAGCTCGACTTCCTGAACCCGGAGACTCGGGAGGCGGTGATCCAGACCATCCTGCACGTGGCGCGCCAGTTCCCCGTGATCCGGTTCGACGCCGCCATGACGCTTACCAAAAAGCACTTCCAGCGCCTGTGGTATCCGGAGCCCGGTCGCGGCGGGGACATCCCGTCCCGGGCCGGCAACGGCAGGAGCCGACACGATTTCGACGCGGCCATGCCGGTGGAGTTCTGGCGGGAGGTGGTGGACCGGGTGGCACGGGAAGCACCGGACACGCTCCTGCTCGCGGAGGCGTTCTGGCTCCTGGAGGGGTTCTTTGTCCGGACGCTGGGGATGCACCGCGTGTACAACAGCGCCTTCATGCACATGCTGAAGGACGAGGACAACGCCGGCTATCGGCAGACGATCAAGAACACGCTGGAGTTCGATCCGGAGGTCCTGAAGCGCTTCGTGAACTTCATGAGCAATCCCGATGAACAGACGGCCATCGAGCAGTTCGGGGACGGGGACAAGTACGTGGGCGTGTGCACGCTGATGGCCACGCTGCCGGGGCTGCCGATGTTCGCCCACGGCCAGGTGGAGGGTCTGCGGGAGAAGTACGGGATGGAGTTCCGCCGGGCCTACTGGAACGAGAGCGCGAACGCGGACCTCGTGCGGCGCCACGAGCGGGAGATCTTCCCGCTGCTGCGCCGGCGCGCGCTGTTTGCCGGGGTGAGCTCGTTCCTCCTGTACGATTTCTTCGAGCCGGGCGGGGCGGTGAACGAGAACGTGTTCGCCTATTCCAACCGCTGGGGGGACCAGCGCTGCCTCGTGCTGTACCACAATCGCTACGCGGAGGCCCGCGGGTGGACCCGCACGTCCGTCGCGTTTGCCGTGAAGACGCCGCACGGCAAGAGACGGGAGCAGAGATCCCTCGGAGAGGGCCTCGATCTGCCGAACGATCCGCGGGCTTTCGTGATCTTCCGCGAGCACGTGTCCGGCCTCCTGTACATCCGAAGCTGCCGCGAGATCTGGGAGAAGGGCCTGTACGCGGAGCTGGGCGCCTACCGCTGCCAGGTGTACCTGGACTTCTCCGTCGTGCGGGATGAGGAGAGGGGCCGGTGGTCATCCCTTGCCGCGGAGCTGAGCGGCCGCGGGGTGCCGGACATCGATGCCGCGCTGCGGGAGCGCGAGATGCGGCCGGTACGGGAGTCATTCCGCGCCGTCCTGGCGGACCCGACGGAGCAGCGCTTTGCCGTGTTCGTGGATGCGGCCGTTCCTTTCGCTGCCGGCCGGCTGGACGCCGCCGCGGCGCGGGACGGCTTCCGCGCCCTCCGGGAAACGTTCGGGCCGTTCACGGGAACAGGACCGCGACGAGCGCTTCAGCGGGCCTGGTGCGTCCTTCTGCCGCTCGCGGGCCCTTCACCGGCCAGCAGCCCCGTGCCGGACTGGCTGGAGGAGTGGATGCTCACGGACCTGCTGTCTGATTTCCTGGCCCGCGCGGGGGCTGACCCCGACGTGTGCCGGGCGGCCCGTGCGCTCATCGCCACGCTGATGGAGCTGCCCGGGAAGCCGCGGGCCGTGGACTGGGGCGCACTGCTGGCCACGGACGCGGCCCCCGCCCTGCTCGGCGTTCACGAGTTTGACGGCACCCGGTGGTTCCGCAAGGAAGCGCTGGGAGCGCTGGTGGACGCCTGCCGCGCCGTGAGGAACGAGAAGCCGCGGAAGAGCGAGCCCGTGCTGAGCGCGGCGGCCCGGGCCGGCTACAAGTGGGACGAGCTGGTGAAGCTGGTGGCCGTCAGGAAGAAGGCGCCGCGGCGGCGGCCTTCAGCACCTTGATCCGCGGAGGCAGGACGTCCATGCGGATCGGGAAGTCCTGCGGTGCGAGCCACACCAGCTCCCCATCGAGCTGCAGGGGGATGCGGCCACGGTACTCCACCTCCACGCGCTGCCCGCGGTGGAAGCTCACCCACGGGAGCTGGCCGTGGCGGCCTTCGTAGAACAGCTTCTTGTTGCGGATCTTGTCCAGGAAACCCATGCGGGATACCAGGCACACGTTCTCTTCTCCCGGCAGCACGTGCAGGTGGCCGCCGTACGTCCTGCGGCCGCTCACGCCCATGACCACCATGGAGGGAACGAACGCGTTGACCTGGCTCTCTCCCCAGTCCGAGCTGATGCGGATGTCCATGGGCTGGGGCTTCACCTTCTGCTCGTAGAACAGCGAGGCAACGTCCACCACGGACCGGTACGCATCCCCGGGAATGACGCGCTTCAGCTTGCTGGTGAGCTCCACGATGAACGCGTCCAGCCCGATGCTGGCGATGTTGAACGCATATCGTACCTGGCGTCCGGCAGATCCCGGGCCGGGGGCGGGCCCGAAGGTCACCTCCAGGGCGCCGGTGGCCAGCGTGTCCTGGCGGCCGAGGATCAGGTTGTAGGCGCCCTCGAAGGTTGTCGCGTCCGCCACGTCGTTGCCGGTCCCCAGGGGCAGGCGAAGCAGCTTCAGGCGGTCCAGGAGGTGCGCGTCCGCGCCCACCAGGGCGCTGCAGATCTCATTGCTCGTGCCGTCTCCGCCGCAGGCGATGAGCAGGCGCTCGATCCCCGTGCCGTTGCGGCCTTCCCGTTCCAGGATCCCCTCCGTGATGAGGCGCGCGTGGCCCGGACGCTCCGTGAAATGCACGGTGTTGATCTCTACCTGGCGCCGCGGGGAGCGCGCGCGCAGGTCCGCCAGCCGGCTCTCCAGCTCCCGGATGCGGTGGGACAGCGCGGCCTGGCTCTTGAAGAACCCCGCGTGGGGGTTGACGATGACGTCCACCACGAGCGGACGCTGTTCCTCCGCGTGGGAGAACTTCGTGAGCTCGGACACGCCGTTTGCGTAGGTGCTGATCAGGTCCATTGGCGATCCTCTTCCGTGTCGATTCCGTCCCGGAGCACGGCCAGGATCCGCCGGGCCGCGCGCCCGCGGTGGGAGACCCGGTCCTTCTCCTCGTCGGGTATCTCCGCCATGGTCCGCCCGGAGCCCGGCAGGATGAACAGCGGGTCGTACCCGAAGCCGTTTGCACCCCGAGGCCCCCGGCCGATGGTCCCGGAGACCGTTTCCTGGGCGGCCAGCCACCGATCTCCCCCCAGGACCACCACGAGGCAGCACACGAAGCGGGCGGACCGCTCCGAGATGCCGTTCATCCTCTCCAGGAGGTAGCGGTTGCGCAGCGGCGCCTCCAACGGCGGGCTCCCCGGAGCCGACCCGTACCGGGCGGAGCGGATCCCCGGCTCTCCGCCCAGAGCGTCCACGCACAGCCCGGAGTCGTCAGCGATGACGGGGCGGCCCGCCCGGCGGTACAGCTCCTGCGCCTTGCCCCGCGCGTTTCCGAAAAAGGTGTCCTCGTCCTCCGGGAAGTCGAAGTCGATCCCGAGATCTCGGGGCACGAGGACGGCGACACCGGGAAAGAGACGAACAAACTCCCGGTGCTTGTGATCGTTGTTGGTGGCAAGAAGAATCTCTTTTATCACGATGCAGGCCTGAGGGTTCCTGCATCATATACCGGGGCAAGTTTCTTCTTCAACCAGAAGAGTCCGGAGTCCACCGTGCCCTTGGGAACGCCCAGGACGCGCCCGATCTCCGCGTTGGTGGGCGCCAGCCCCACCCGGGCCATCTTGTCCATGGCCAGGCGCATGCGGCGCTTCATGCGCGCCAGGTCTCCCTCCAGCACCGCGCGCCGGGCCGGCTCCACTTCCGACCGGAGCTCGGTCTCCAGGAGCCGCGCGGCCGCGTAAGCGCGGTTGCGCCGGCCGACAAACATCTCGTGACGGGCTTCCCTTCGGGACCGCAGGTCCCGAAGGGATGAGGCAAGGGCGCAGAGCGACTGCGGGCTCACGCCGGCGAGCCGCGCCAGGGCGGGGGCGGCCGGGGCGTCCAGGCGTCGGGAGCACTTCAGCACAAGAAACAGGAAGTTCCGCCTGTCTGCATCAGTGGTCACGCACCGGGTGAAGGCCGCCGCCGCGGGAGCCAGGTACTCCTCCACGCCCACCGTATCCGTGTCGTGCTCTTCCCGGGTCACCACCTCTCCCGGCTCGACGCGCAGGGACACGTTCCAGCGCCGCTCCGCGCGGCTCCTATCCCGCGCGAAGTTGCGCATCTGCCAGTTCAGGACCGACCACAGGTAAGACTCGAACGGGCGCCCCTGGTCACGGAACCGGTTCAGGAGCCGGAGCAGGCGCGGGTGGATGAACACGTAGAAGTCTCCGCAGGCGTCCTCATCCCAGCCCATGGTGCGCCGGGGGAAGTAGTAGATGCGCGGCCCGATCTCGTTGACGATCTCCGGAAGGCCGAGCCCCGTCTTCTGGTAACGAAGGACTTTTTCTGTGAGGTTTTCCATGCTGTACCGTGGTGCAAGCGCCGTGCCACGAAAGAGCCTCCCGGCGCGGGAGCGGGACGGGTTCTTTTACAATTGTTTACAAAGCGAGTGTCTCCGATGGCCGTCCCATCGTCGTGGCGTTGTTCAGTGGACGCCCTTGCCGGTTTCCAATAGGATCGGGGGAATGGACCTGTACCGGATCAGCCTGCCCTCGGCCGGGCCGCTGGTCGTCGCGATTGTCGCCCTGGTGGTCTGCTTCTTCCAGGCCAGCCTCGCCGCCCGCATGCGCCGCAGCGACTGGACGCTGTGGGGGGCGGTCATTGCCTTCTGCTCGTCCATATACGGGGCGGCCACGTTTCTCCAGTACAATGCCGGGTCCGACCCGCTCACGCGGACGTGCAGTCAGCTCCAGGTCAGCATGTTGATCGTCATCATCCTGACGCTGTTCCAGTACACACGCCTGTACATGCGGATCGGCTACGCGAAGTTCATGATCTTCGCCTGCGTCTTTGTTGCCGTCTCGGTGGCCGCCATCTGGACAACGGATCTCGTCATCACGCGCACGATCGTGCGCGTGGATTTCCGGTGGCTGCGGGACCCGTACTACCAGCCATCGTTCGGACCGTTGGGCGCCGTCGTGGTGGCAAGCGCCCTGGCCGCCTATGTCTTTCTGGTCTTCCTGTTCATCAGGCACCTCGGGCGGCGCGGCTTCACGCACCCGCTGTTCCTCAGCGGCCTGCTCTGGCTGATCCTCGGCCTCGAAGACGTGTCCTCCGGCCTGGCCATAGGATTCCATCCCCTGGTGCCGCTCGTGGAGTACGGCTTCATCGGGTTTTCCCTGGCGGTCTTTTCCGTGACGGTCCAGGATTACCTGCGCCTGTTCCGCCTCGCCGAGGAACGGCAGCGCAGCCTGGTGGTGGCAAAAGACGCCGCGGAGAGCGCAAACAAGGCCAAGACATTCTTTCTTGCCAACATGAGCCACGAGCTGCGCACGCCTTTGAACCACATCATCGGGTTCACGGACCTCGTGGCATCGCACGCCATGGGCCCGCTGAACGCCACCCAGCAGGAGTGCCTGGATGACGCCCTGACGTCCAGCCGCCACCTGCTGTCCCTCATCAACGACACGCTGGACCTCTCCCGGATCGAGGCCGGAAAGCTCGTGCTGACGACGGGAGAGTTCGACTACGAGGCGCTGCTGAAAGAGGCGGTCGGCGTTGTGCAGGCGGACGCCGGGCGCCAGAGGATAGACGTTGTCCTGTCCGTGGAGAAGCCCCTTCCGCGGTTCACCGGG
>DASRZR010000164.1:0-2725 GCA_035686185.1 Spirochaetia bacterium
GCGTTCTGGGAAAGCTGCGTGCTGGACCCCGCCAGCAGCTCCGAGGTCTCACGGATCCGGACCACGATTCCGCGCAGCTGGGCGATCATTTCATTGGTGGCGGCCGCCAGGCTCCCGATCTCGTCCTGCGAGCTCCATTCCACGGTGCAGCCCAGGTCTCCGCGGGCCGTGCGGCCCACGGCGCTGCTGACAAGATTGAGGGGCCGGCTCACGAACAGGCGACTGATGACGACGGTGGATACGACGAGCAGCAGGATGACTCCCACGGCCACCAGCACGCTCTGGGTGATCTGGGCGCGCAGGACCGCGGCCTGAGCGGCGTCGGACAGGTAGATGTCGACTGTGCCGATGGATTTTTCCTGGTAGCTTACGGCCGCCTGAACGTGGAGGTATCGGCCGGAAGAGACCGCCTTTGCGCTGTCCTCCGTGACCGACTGAGGCTTCCCCGCCGCGTCCCTGACCTGGCCCTGGGTTCCCTGGTCTCCCTTGATGATGATCGCCTGCACGTCACGGTCCATCATCTCAAGCCCGATGAGAGAGTCGATGGAGGCGGTGTCGAGGTTCCACAACGGCGTGGAGAGCGTCGACGGGACGCGCTTCAACAACTGCTCTTCCTTCTGCTTCATCGAATCACGGAACTGGCGGGACGCCTGCAGCGACGTGAATACGCCGTTGGCTCCCATGGCGACGAGCACGACGATCAGCTGCACAACTATCATGCGGGTCGCCACGGACCCGCGCCTCTGTGCCCTCGGCGTGGAAGACGCGCTCATACTCCCCTCCTGTCGGCTCTACTAAAGGCTCTTGGAACCGTCTCAGAAGAGGAGTCAACAATCGTGCCAAGTTGTGTGGTTGGTGGGGCGGTGTCCGAAATGAAGGAAAAAGCGAGGAAAACGGTCAGGCGGAGGGCGCGCGCGGCGATCAGGGAGGCTGCCAAGTTCCAAGATAGGACATTTGTTCCAGGCGCGATCCGGGCTCGCTGGAACATGAAAAAAACCGCTAGTCGAGATATTGGAGAGAGTGACTACCGCCGAACGATGCTTCGACGGGGAAGCAGGGAACTAAGCCCGGCGCGGACCGGTGGGACCGCCAGGCGTCCGGGGGCCGGCGTGAAGGCGCTCCTGGCGTTCTTTCTTCATCCGCTCATCGATGTACATCAGGATGAGTCCCTCAAAGCTCAGCTTCCGAGACTGCGCCTCCACCTGGAGGTACTCGTTCATTTCTTCCGAGACACGCAGCTCCACGCGAATGGTAACCTGCTTCATGCTGCCAGAACCTGTGCCCACGATACGGTAAAAGACTGCCGCGCGTCAACGCATGATCGGTGCGCCTTGACCGGCCACGCCTCGGGGGCTACGCTCGGGACCAGAGTATGAGCACGATCATCCCGATGATCGAGAAGTCCCTGCCGCCCACCTGCCTGGTGTTCAAGCACTCCACCACGTGCGGCATATCGGCGGGCGCGGCGCGGGAAGTGCAGGCCATGACCACCGAGGTCCCCATCTACTGGGTCAACGTCCGCGAGCAACGTGAGCTTTCCAACTGGGTCGCGGAGACCTACGGCGTGACGCACGAGTCACCGCAGCTGATCCTCATCCGTGACGGCAAGGCCGTGCAGACCTGGAGCCACTACGACGTGCACCGCTCCCAGGTGAACGTCTAGAATCCGCCCCTACAACTCCGTCTGCAGCTTCTTGCGCTCCCGCGCAATACGGGACGCCGGGGCTCCCAGGTCCCTCAGGATGGCGTCGTTCATGGCGAGGGCCACCTCCCCTTCCCCGGAGAACACGAGGTCGGCGCCCGCCTCGCGAAGCGCGTCCCGCTCCCTCAGGTAGCTCGTGCGGACGAGGATGCGGATGCCGGGGTTGATATCCCGAGCCTGCCGCATGACCTCCCGCGCCGGAAGCCCGGAGGCGCTGAGGAGCAGCGTGCCGGCCACACCCGCCCCGGCCTGACGGAGCGTCTCGGCGTGCGCAGCGTCCCCGTACACGGCCGCAAGCCCCTGGGAGCGCAGGCGGTGCACGGTCTGAAGATTCATCTCGATGATTGTGCACGTCACCCCGTTCTCGGTGAGCAGCCGAACGAGTGTCCGACCCACCGGGCCGTAGCCCACCACTACGGCACGGTGACGCGGGTCCGGCGGAGCGCCAGCCCGCGCATCACTCGACGGCACGCTGTGCGCCCGGCCATCGTCCCGGCGCTCCCAGTCCGGCGCGGGCGGGCGACGCCGCGCCCGTCCGTCCGTCGGGCCGAGCAGTCGGCGAAGGAGGGGGTTCACGCCGATGGAGACGATGGCCGCCATGACGAGCGCGCTGGTGGCTTTTTCCGGAAGGAGCCCGAGCGCGGTCCCCATCGCGGCAAGGATGAAGGAGAACTCCCCGATCTGCCCCAGGGCAAGGCCCACCGACAGGGCAGCCCTCCGGGGTTGTCCGAGCAGCCGTACCATGACGCCGGAGACCAGCGGTTTTGCCACGATGACGATCCCCGTTGTCGCAAGGGCGAGCCACGGGGCCGCCGCCAGGGAACGGGGGTCGAACCTCATGCCAACGGAAACGAAAAACAGCACGGCAAACGCGTCCCGCATCGGGAGGGCTTCGGTGGCGGCCCGTAGGCTGAAGTCTGACCTTCCGACTACCACGCCGGCGAGGAACGCCCCCAGCGCCATGGAAACGCCGAAGAACCTCGAGGAGGCATACGCGATGCCCAGCGCCGCCACGAGCACGGT
>DASRZR010000165.1:0-6638 GCA_035686185.1 Spirochaetia bacterium
CCCGAGGACCAGCCCGGACGCGCGGCCGCTGGACCGCCTGTCCTGGGCGGAGATGCTGCGCATCGTGGGGGAGGACTGGACACCGGGGAAGAACACCCCCTTTGATCCCACGGCGGCGCGGGCAGCGGCGCAGTCGCACCTGCGCGTGGTCTTTGCGGAGGGGAGGAACCTGGAAAACCTGAAGCGGATTCTCACTGGAGAGGAGTTCGTGGGAACGACGATCGGGCCGGACTGAAGGCGCCCCGCACGCGGCAGGGGCCGCCTGGCCGGGAGGCTCAGCTGCTCTCCAGATCCCGGATGCGGTCCCGCAGGCGGGCGGCCTCTTCGTAGTTTTCTTCCTCGATCGCGCTGTCCAAAAGCTTCTTGAGCGCGCTCACCTCGGAGTCAGACGCGAGGGCGGCTACCTCGGCGGGCGCCGGCGCGGCGGGCTCTTCCGCCGAGGCCCCCTCCCCGGCCACCTCGGACTGCTTCAGCTCCTTGGTCTTTTCTTCCACCATCTTCACGGAGATTCCGGCCTCGTCCACCACGGCCTCGTCTATGTAGATGGGACACTTCACACGGACCGCCAGCGCCAGGCAATCCGACGGCCGCGCGTCCACCGCGATCTCGGAGCCTTCCGACTCCAGGATGAGCTTGGCGTAGTACGTGCTGTCCTTGAGGGACGTGATCTCCACGCGGTTCACGGAGGACTCGAGGCTCTCCAGGACGGAGATGAACAGGTCATGGGTGAGCGGTCTCGGCATCTTCACGCTGCCGAGACCGATCAGGATGGACTGCGCTTCCAGGGGGGCAATGAAAATCGGCACAGCGACGTCCAAGCCGAGCGGGCGGACGAGTACCGCGTTGCCCTGCTCCGCTTTTGCCACTGTCCACACTTCCGCGGGAACCAGCATCTGACCGATCTCTTGCGTTCAATGATAGAGCAATTGCGAGGGCTTGGCAAGAAGCCGATCGACGCGAGTATATTCATTCCTTGAGGAGAACAGACATGGCACAATCGCAGGATCCCTTCGGCGCGCGCGCGACGCTCACCACCTCGTCCGGATCTCATGAGTATTTCAGCCTGGAGAAGCTGGAATCCCGCGGGCGGGTGTCTCTCGCGCGCATGCCGTTCTCCATGAAGATCCTCCTGGAGTCCGTCCTGCGGCAGGTGAACGGCTTCGACGTGCGGGAAGAGGACGTGACGGCGCTGTGCGCCTGGAGCGCGGCGGAGTCCCGAAGCCGGGAGTTTCCGTTCAAGCCGGCCCGCGTCATCATGCAGGACTTCACGGGTGTGCCGGCCATCGTGGACCTGGCCGCGATGCGGGATGCCATGGCCACGCTCGGGGGCGACCCCCAGCGCATCAACCCCGTCATCCCGGTGGACCTGGTGATCGATCACTCCGTGCAGGTGGACCTCTATGCCTCCTCGCGCGCACTTTCCGGCAACGCCTCGCGGGAGTTCCAGAGGAACCGGGAGCGCTACGAGTTCCTCCGCTGGGGGGCCGGCGCGTTCTCTGACTTCCGCGTGGTGCCGCCGGCCACCGGCATCGTGCACCAGGTGAACCTGGAGTACCTGGCGAGCGTGGTGCAGGTGCGCGCCGCCCCGGGGCAGAAGGGCGGCGTGGCGTTCCCGGACACGCTCGTGGGCACGGACTCGCACACGCCGATGATCAACGGCATCGGCGTGCTGGGCTGGGGCGTCGGCGGCATCGAGGCCGAAGCGGCGCTCCTGGGCCAGCCGCTGTACATGCTGATCCCGGAGGTGGTCGGGATGCGCCTGTCCGGAGCGCTGCGGGAGGGCGTGACGGCCACGGACCTCGTGCTCACCGTCACGCAGGCGCTGCGCACGTTCGGCGTGGTGGACAAGATCGTGGAGTTCTTCGGGCCCGGCCTTTCCGCGCTCAGCGTGGCGGACCGCGCCACCATCAGCAACATGTCTCCCGAGTACGGTGCCACGGCGGGGTTCTTCCCCGTGGACGAGAAGACGCTGGACTACCTGCGCTTCACGGGCCGCTCCGCGGAGCTGCTGGACCTCGTGGAGCGCTACTGCCGGGCCCAGGGCCTGTTCCGCTCCGCGGACACGCCGGACCCGCAGTACTCCGCGGTGCTGGACCTGGACCTCGGCACGGTGGAGACCTCCCTTGCCGGGCCGAAGCGACCGCAGGACCGGCTTCCGCTCTCTCGCGCCCGGGGCTCCTGGCGCCAGGCGGCCCCCGCCCCCGCCGCCGGCTCCGGCAACGGAGCGCTGAAGAGCACCGAGGTGACAGTGTCCGGCCTGCGGGAGACGATGCGGGACGGCGCCGTGGTCATCGCCGCCATCACGAGCTGCACGAACACGTCCAACCCCGCGGTCATGCTGGCCGCGGGCCTGCTGGCGCGAAACGCCGTGAAGCTCGGGCTGCGCGTGCCCGCCTATGTGAAGACCAGCTTCGCCCCCGGCTCCAAGGTCGTGACGCAGTACCTTGACCGGGCCGGGCTGAGCCCGTACCTGGAAGCGCTCGGGTTCCACCTCGTCGGCTACGGCTGCACCACGTGCATCGGGAACTCCGGGCCCCTGCTGCCGGCCATCAGCACCGCCATCAAGGACGCAGACCTCACCGTGGCCTCCGTGCTCTCGGGCAACCGCAACTTCGAGGGCCGCATCCATCCCGAGGTGAAAGCGAACTACCTGGCCTCTCCCCCGCTCGTGGTCGCCTACGCGCTGGCCGGTTCCCTGGAGGTGGACCTCGCCACCGAGCCCCTCGGCTACGACAAGGCGGAGAACGCCGTGTACCTGCGGGACATCTGGCCCACGCTCGCGGAGATCGACGAGGCCATCCAGAAGAACCTCACGCCGGAGATGTTCCGTACCGTGTACGCCAGCGTGTTCACCGGGGATGAGGCGTGGCAGAACGTGCGCGCGCCGCAGAACCGCCGCTACGCGTGGGACGGGGAATCCACCTACATCCGTCAGCCCACGTTCTTCCAGGGCATCTCCTCCACGCCGCCGGAGATCCCACGCATCACCGGGGCTCGCGTCCTGGCCGTCCTTGGTGACTCGGTGACCACGGACCACATCTCCCCCGCCGGCTCCATACCGGAGAAGAGCCCGGCGGGCCGCTGGCTCATCGCCCATGGAGTGAAAAAGGAAGAGTTCAACACCTATGGCTCCCGGCGCGGGAACCACGAGGTGATGATCCGCGGAACGTTCGCCAACATCCGCATCAGAAACCGGCTCGTCCCCGGGGTGGAGGGCGGCGTCACCCGGCATCTCCCGTCCGGTGAGCAGATGTCGATCTTCGATGCCTCCGAGCGCTACGTCGCGGAGAAGGTTCCGCTCCTTGTCATCGCCGGGAAGGAGTACGGATCCGGCAGCTCCCGGGACTGGGCCGCCAAGGGCACGCTCCTGCTGGGAGTGCGCGCGGTCATCGCGGAGAGCTACGAGAGGATCCACCGCTCCAACCTCGTGGGCATGGGGCTCCTGCCGCTTCAGTTCCGCAAGGGTGAGAACGCGGAGTCGCTGGGGCTCACGGGAGAGGAAGTCTACGAGATCGGCCGGGTGGAAAAGCCGGGACAGTCGATGGAGGTCAGCGCGCGCGACCCGTCAGGAACGGTAAAGAAGTTCACGGTGATCGCGCGCATCGACACGGCCGTGGAGCTGGAGTACTACAGAAACGGGGGCATCCTCCCCACCGTCCTGCGGGGATTCGCAAAGAGCGGCGCCCGCTGACCGGCAGGGGCCGGCCGGCGGGCCCGCGCAGGGGGTAACGCCGTCAGCCGTTGGCCGGCTTGTCGAAGCTGATGGAGGCGGCCCTCAGGTCACTGGAGGCCGGGTCCGGGCGGACCGTGATGGTCATGCCGGCCGCCAGGGCGGCGAGCTTCGCCGCCACGAAGCGGTGGATGGGCACGCCATCCGGCACCGTGATGGACGCGGTGACGTCCTTGTACTTCATCGTGAGCGTGTGTCCGCTCATCCCCATCGCGTAGTCGGTGACCACGGCGTTCGTCATCGTCTGGCCGTTGTCCATCAGCCACTGACCCTTGCCCATGCGGGGGTTGTTCCACATCTGCGCGGTGAAGATGTTGATGTTCGTTGCCACGAGGTTCATCCCGTCACGCCGGGCCGCCACCCCCATGGCCTCCCCTGCCTTGAGGTCGCCCACGGTAGCCGCGTCCCGCTCCAGGACCACGGTCGTGGGCTGCAGGGCCACGTCCTTGACCGAGCTGTCCGCAAGGCTGAGACGGATGCTGGTGCCCGTCACGGATACGATGGTGCCCGTGATCGAGGCCGGCCCTGACGCCTGGGCGGAAGCCCCCGCCACCGCCAGGACGAGAAACCCGGCCGCAAGAAGGAAGAACAGGGACCCACGGAGGGTCCCGGAATGCTTGCTCATGCCTACTCCTTTCGGACGCCGCCCGTCCGCATCGGCAGGGGCGTCCTCCCTCCTTGAGAAGGTACGGAAGGAGCGCCCGGGCCGGCCACCGGACGGCGCGCCGTGGAGTTACTCCACGTTCCTCTGCAGCAGCGTGGTGGGCGGCACCGGGGGGGCCGGGATGAAGCTGCGCACGGAGCTGCGCTCCACCAGGACCGGGCTGATGACCGTGCGCGTGAAGAACCGCATCTCGGGGTGCAGGATCTTGTCCAGGAGGATGGCGGCGGCGCGTTCCCCGATCTCGAAGCTCGGGTGGTCCACGGACGTGAGGGAGACCTTTTCCATCTGGGCGATCTGCGAGTTGTCGAAGCCTACCACGGACAGGTCCTCCGGGATGCGCAGGCCCCGCCGCTCGGCCGTCTCGATGAGACGCAGAGCGTCCTCGTCGTTGCCGCAGACAACGGCCGTGGGCAGCTCCCTCACCGTCCTCAGGAAGCGCTCCGCAACGGCGGGCCCGTCGCTGTCCGGTCCCTGGCCGTTGAACCCGGCAATCCAGGCGGGACGCACCGGCGCCTCCATGCGGCCGAGGAAGTCCAGGACGCCTTTCATGCGCGTGGCCTTCACGAGGAAGTCCTTCTGGTAGAAGATCCCGATCTTCCGATGGCCGTGCTGCCACAGGTGGGCGGCGGCCGCCTCCCCGGAAGCGTGGTAGTCCAGCGTCACGCTGCTGAAGTTGCGGCCCGGGTAGTAGTCGTCACAGAGCACGACGGCGGTTCCCTCCGCCTGCATCTCTTCCAGCAGCAGCGCGTTGGAGCGGTCACCGGCGCCGTAGATCGGCGCAATGATGATGCCCCCCACCTTCTTCTTCCGAAGCGCGAGGAGGATGGAGCGTTCCTGTTCCAGGTTGTACTCCGACTGGTTGACCAGCACCGCGAAGCCGCGGCGCGACAGCGCGTTGTAGCAGCCGCGGATGACCTCGGGATAGACGTAAGAGCTGATGAAGAACGCCACCACCCCGATGTTCGTGGACGACACGGATGCCGGCAGCCGGGCCCGGCAGAACGTGCCCACGCCGCGGGTGCTTTCCACGAACCCTTCCTCGGCAAGCCGGGCGATGGCCTGCCGCACCACGTTGCGGGAGACGCCGAACTGCTCGCAGAGCTGGCTCTCAGAGGGGAGCTTCTCTCCGGGGATGAGAGCCCCGGCATCGATCCTGCCGCGAATCCACGTTTCGACGAGCTGGCGCTTCCTCATCATGGGCTCCGGACAGTACAAGTTGTACCTTTTTTACTCTTCGTTGTCAAAGTGCAAAGACATCATCAGAAGCAGTTATTTAGGCTCAAAAAAAAGGTTGCAGTGGGGCCGGGCGCATGTTACTATGCGGTTCGCAAAAGCATAAGTTGTACCTTTTCCAGGAGAAAGGAGACCCGTTCGTGGCAGAGGTCCAGGCCGGGCGCACGGCGTTGCGCATGGTCAACATCGAGAAATACTTCGGCTCCGTGTGCGCCCTGAGGAACATCAACTTCGAGGTCGGCCGCAACGAGATCGTGGGGCTGATCGGTGACAACGGGGCAGGCAAGTCGACGCTGGTCAAGATCCTGACCGGGGTGTTTCCCCCCTCCAGTGGGGAGCTGTACATCGGGGACCGCAAGGTGGACACCTCGTCCTACTCCGTGAAAAAGGCCCATTCACTGGGAATCGAGACGGTCTACCAGGACAAGTCCCTCGGTGAGAAGCAGGTCATGTGGCGGAACTTCTTCATCGGCCGCGAGATGACCTACCCGCTGGGGTTCCTGAAGGTCCGGGAAGAGAAGGCCATCGCCAACGAGATCATGGTCAACACCATCGGATTCCGCGGCCGCGGGATCGGCGTGGACTCCCGGGCCAAGCAGCTCTCCGGCGGAGAGCGCCAGGGCGTGGCCATCGGCCGTGCCATGCACTTCGAGGCGGACCTCATCATCCTGGATGAGCCCACCGTGGCCCTCTCCCTGAAGGAAGTGCGGAAGGTGCTGAACTTCGTGCACAAGATCAAGGAAGGCGGCAAGGCCAGCGTCTACATCTCCCACGCCCTCACGGACGTCTACGAGATCGCGGACCGCTTCATCGTCATCGACCGGGGGGAGATCGTGGCCAGCATCGCCAAGGCCAAGATCAGCCTGAAGGAGCTGGACGAGTTCCTCCTGGAGTACTCGCACGGGCTGAAGGACACGGTGCAGCCATGAGCAGCGGGAAACGGAGCTTCGCCACCATTGGCCGGCTCGAAGGCCTGCCCATCGGCCTGGTCCTCGGCGTCCTGTACGTGGT